>CAMYJL010000087.1 GCA_947258645.1 uncultured Nitrospinota bacterium | reverse complement strand
TCCGTCTTTCGGAAAACGTTCAGGGCCCGGGCCGGGTCGATGAGTCGGATTTTCGCGCGGTCCCCCTTGTGGCCGGTGCCATCGCCGCCGGCAGCGCCCGCATCGTGGATGAGGACATTGAGGAGTACGCGCTCATCCACGTCTCTCAGGTGAGCGGAAGGGGCGATCTGGTGGCGGTCCGGGTGAGCCGCGAGATGGGCCGGAGCATGGTGCCGCTCATCCAGCCCGGGGCCGTGGTGGTGATTGATCGCCGCGACAAGGCGATCGTCCCTCAAGGGGTCTATGCGGTCCGCGAGGAAACCGGGGGGTGCACGCTCAAGCACCTTCAGTGGACGCCTCCCCGCCTATGGCTGGTGCCCGAAAACCGGGACGAGCCGGTCATCCACATCGAAATGGTTTCGGAAACACCCGAGGAGCGGATCGTCGGCCGGGTGGTCTGGGCGTACCAGCCCCTGATTTAGGCCGGTTCATCCGCGGCGGAGCGCCCCTCTTTACCTCGACGAGGCCGCATTCAATCAGTTTTCGAGTAAATCCTTGAACTTTTTGGTGAGCGCGGGGATCACTTTTTTGTAATCCCCGACGATACCGTAGCGGGCGCGCTGAAAAATCGGGGCCTCGGCGTCCGTGTTAATGGCCACGATGTTCTTGCTGGGTCCGGCGCCCACCATGTGCTGCATCGCGCCGGAGATGCCCACCGCGATGTAGAGCATGGGGCTCACGATTTTTCCGGTCTGGCCGACCTGCATGTGGGTCGGCACCCATCCGGCGTCCACCGCCGCCCGGCTGGCGCCCACCGCCGCCTTGAGCAATTTGCCGAGTTCTGCAAGCTGCTGGAACGGCTCAGGGCCTCCGAGCCCGCGCCCGCCGCTCACGACATATTCGGCGTCTTCGAGGCGGACGCCCTCGGATTCGACCTGCCGGGACTCGATGAAGTTCATCTTGAGCTCGCCGGCTTCGATGGAGACGTCAATTTGTACCTGCTCTCCTGCGCGGCCCTCTTCGACATCCGTGAGCGGAAACGCTTTTAGGCGGATGGACGCCATGTTGATGGAGGTCCCCTTCGAGCGGACGTGACTGATCGCGTTGCCCGCGTACACCGGGCGGACGGCGCACAGCATCCCGTCTTCGAGGGAGAGTTCGATGCAGTCGTTGGCGTAGCTGGCGCCGTGCCGGAAAGCGATTCTCGGGGCGATGTCGCGCCCGACGGAGGTGCAGCCGACCAGAAAGATCGCTGGGTCGACCTCGTTCACGGCGCTGTCCACCACTTTCACGTAGGCGGAGTTGTTGTATCCGGTCAGGATGTCCGCCTCGGCCGAGAGGACTTTGTCCGCCCCCAGGGAGATGAGGCCCTTGGCCAGATCGTTTGTGCCGGGGCCGCCCAGCAAGAGGGCCACCAAAGAGCCGCCTTTTTCATTTGCCAGTTTTTTTCCGATTCCGCACAGCTCGCTGCTCACCAGGGCGATGCGGTCGTCTACGCGCTCGGCCAGTATGAGTACATCGTTCGACATGGATGGTTCCCCTTTAGATAATTTTGTCTTCGCGGAGCCGGGTCGCGAGTTTTTCGGCCGCTTCTTCCAGCGAATCGGCTTCGATGAATTCGCACAAGGTGCTGTAGTCGGGCTTGTAGAGCTTTGTGAGCTCGAGCGTTGCGGCGCCCGCTCCGACCTGGGAAGTGTCTACCCCGATGTCCCCGGCTCCCCACACGGGGATTTGCTTTCGGGAGGCCATCAGGATGCCCTTCACGGAGGGAAGGCGGGGGGTGTTGATCTCATTGCTCGCCGTCAAAAGGCACGGCATCGAGACTTCGACGATCTCTTCGCCATCCTCGAGGACGCGCTCGCAACGGAGCGTGTCCCCGTTTGCCTCCAGTTTCTGGAGCTGGGATACGCTGGGAAGATCAAGCGCTTCCGCAAGGGCGAGGGCCGTTGTGCCGAAACTCCAGTCACTGCTCAGTCGGCCGCAGAGGATGATATCGAAACTGCCGATCTTTTTGATGGCTCCGGCGAGGATCCGGGCGATGCCGAATGAGTCCGAACCCTCGAATGCGCTGTCATTCAGCAATATCGCCTCGTCGCAACCCATGGCCAGACATTTCTTGAGCGAGTCTCTCGAGCTTTCGTCCCCCACGGTGAGAAGGGTGATCTTTCCGCCGTTGGCTTCCTTCAGCGTGATGGCCTCTTCGATGGCGTACTCGTCGAAGTTGCTGATAATGGGGGGGACGTTGGCTGGCGGGACGACGGCACGTTTTTCTTCATCCACCTTGAAGTCCCTGGGAGGGATGTCGTGGTCCAGAACCTGTTTGATGCAGACGATGATGTCCAATTCGGTGATTCTCCCCTCGATTTGGTTCAGATTTCATTCAAAACAGGCCTCTTGGGCCGGTTTTTCCAAGGTGCCCCAATGAGAGTTCCCACAGGAGGAAACAATCAAATTAATCGTTCGGAAGGTCAGCGTCAACCAACCGGGCGATTTGCGATCATCTCTTGTTTTGGGATGAAATCCTGAAATATCAGCGGTTTGACAATGCCAAAATCCCGCCCCTAAGATAGGCGGGCGGTGAATGGGGTTTTGCTCGGCGCGGGCTTCAAAATGCCGCTTTATCGTTCAAAAACAGCTGAATATCTTCGTGCGCATGCGATGCGCTGATGGGGAGTGTGAATCGATGGTAGAGGTGAGCAAAGAGCAGGTTCTTGAGGCTCTGAAGAAAGTGCGCGATCCGGACCTGGGCAAAGATGTCGTGAGCCTGGGCATGATCAAGGATGTGCAGGTGTGCGGGGACGCCGTCGCATTCACTCTTGAGCTGACGACTCCGGCCCATCCCCGCAAGGAGCAGTTCCTGGAAGATTGCCGCCTCGCGGTGGGATCGATGGAGGGGGTGGCCACCGTCAACGTCCGCCAGGACAGCCATGTCACGGCCCGGCCGGTGGGCCAGGACAAGATGACCATCGAGGGCGTGAAGAATGTCATCGCCGTGGCGAGCGGGAAGGGCGGTGTGGGGAAGTCGACGGTCTCGGCCAATTTAGCGCTGGCGCTCGCCCGGGAAGGCGCGAAGGTGGGGGTCCTCGACGCCGATATCTATGGGCCGAGTCAGCCGCAGATGCTCGGGATTCCGGACGAAAAACCCATGGCGGATGGAGACAACAAGATTTTTCCTCTCTCGAATCATGGCGTGAAGATCATGTCCATGGGGTTTCTGGTGGATGAAGATAGCCCGGTCATCTGGCGGGGGCCCATGGTGATGCGGGCGCTGGTTCAGTTTCTCGGCGACACTTTGTGGGGGGACCTGGACTATCTGGTGCTGGACCTCCCCCCCGGAACGGGCGACGCCCAACTGACCATTGTGCAGCAGGTCTCCCTGGCGGGGGCGGTCATCGTCACGACGCCTCAGGACATCGCCCTTCTGGACGCCCGCAAGGGCCTCCAGATGTTCCGGAAGACGGATGTTCCCATCCTGGGCATCATCGAGAACATGAGCTACTACGAGTGCCCCAGTTGCGGCCACCGGGAGAATATTTTCGACACCGGCGGGGGTGAGCGGGCCGCCGAGCGGTATGAAGTTCCGTTCCTGGGCGCCATTCCCTTGGACATTAAAGTCCGCCTCGGCGGCGACCGGGGCGAGCCCATTGTGGTGGGTGAGCCGGAGAGCCCTGTGGCGATGGCGTTTCGCGAGGCGGCCCGGAACACGGCGCTTCAGGTGGCCATCCATAATTCATCGGCGCCCTTTACCGTCCCCGAACTGAAAATCATCGGTTAGGTTTTCATCGACCCGGCCCGAAAACTTCCCGCCTGAATATTCGGAAAAGACGATGAGTGTGGTCCTTCCCGAGGGAGGGGGAGGATGTTCTTCCGCGTGCCTGCGCATGAGGGTGGCTGATGAGTGACCAAGAATTCCTGGGTGTGGCGTTTGTCGGTCTGGGCTGGTGGGGCGACGTGCTTGCCGACGCGGCCCTGGCTTCCGGATCGGCCCGGGTGATCGGGGGATATGCCCGGACGCCCTCTTCGCGCGAGGCGTTCGCGGCGAAGTACGACTGCCGGAATTATGAATCACTCGAGCAGTTGCTGGGCGATCCCGAGGTCGAGGCGGTCTCCGTCGCCTCCGCGAACTCCGCGCATAAAGAGCAGGCCATCGCCGCCGCGAAGGCGGGAAAGCATGTCCACCTGGAGAAGCCGATGGCGCTCTCGGTGTCGGACGCGAGGGAAATTATCGAGGCCTGCGAGGCGTCCGGGGTGAAGCTGCATGTCGGCCAGAATTTCCGGCGCTGGCCGATGTTCCGGCGGGCGAAGGAAATGATCGACAAGGGGGAGCTGGGGACGATCAGCTTCGCCATCGCCCATTTCTCGTACAATCTCGGCCTGACCGCAGGCGAAAAAAGCATGCGGTGGGACCCCGTGGAAAATCCCGGAGGCCCCCTGTACAGCTATACGGTCCATCTGGCCGATCTGATGGAAACGCTCTTCGGTGAAATCGTGGATGTCAGCGCGACCTTTGGAAAAGTCGGAGGGCCGTCCCCCACCGATGACGCGGCCGCGGCCGCTCTCCGGTTCCGGAGCGGGATGGTCGGCGTCCTTTCGGGCAGCTATGTGGCGCCGTTCCGGTTCCTGTTCGATATCGAGGGCACCGAGGGGGCCCTGAGCCTTTCCAGCGCGAGCATGCCGAAGTTTCAGGCCATGGGAGAGCAGATGGCCGAGGCCGAGCTGCTGGACGTCGGCGTCGGGTTCCTCAAGGGCAGGGACTTGGCGAATAGCGAGCAGTTTGCCGACCTCGCTCGTTGTGTTCGCAGCGGCGGCGAGCCCGAGGTGACCGGTGGGCATGGTCTGCGCGCCCTGGCCGTCATGCGGGGGATGCTCAAGAGCCATGCGGAGAGGCGGACCGTGACGGTGGAGGAAATTTTGAGTTCTGACTAAGTGGATAATTAATTTTATCAACAAATTAAAACGACAAACATAAAGGAAATTTGAAGTGTCGAAAATTGCTATTACCGATCCGATTTTTGGCAAGGTTCATCACTGGGACACGGGCGCGGAGTGGCTCGGCCCCGGGCATGAGCTCATCTGGCCCGAAACCTACACGGAGGAGGCGATGATACCGCTCGTTTCGGAGGTCGAGGCTTTCATCACCTGTTTCGACCCCGTCAGGGCGGAATTGATGGACGCCGCCCCCAAATTGAAGGTCATCGCCAAGCCCGGTGCCGGCTACAACAACATCGACGTCGAGGCGGCGACCGAACGGGGGGTGATGGTTTGCAACGTCGAGGGCGTGCGCGGCCCTGCGGTGGCCGAGCACGCGGCGTTCATGATGCTCTACCTTGCCCGGAACACATGGCTGAAAGACGAGCCCGCCTGGGAGACGACCCCGATGGTCGAACTCCGGGGAAAGAAGCTGGGGATCGTCGGCCTGGGGGACATCGGGCGCCACCTGGCGCGCATCGCGGACGGTTTTGGCATGAACATCCTCGTCAACACGCGGACCCCCGACCCCTCGCGCGTGCCCGGTGTGAAGATGGCGTTCTATTCTTTCCGGGAGCTTCTCCCCCTGGTGGATTTTCTGGTGCTCTGCATGCCGCTGACGGATGAAACCCGGGGAATTGTTTGCACGGAAACCATCGAGATGATGAAGTCCAGCGCCATCCTTGTGAACATCGCCCGCGGCCCGGTCGCCCGGACCGACGATATTCTCAAAGCCATGCAGTCGGGCCGCCTGGCCGGGGCCGGGCTCGATGTGACCGACCCGGAACCCTTGCCCGCCGACCATCCGCTTCGATCCATTCCCAATGTTTTGATCAGCCCGCATCATGCCTCCCGAACCTTGGAGACGGACGGGGCCGCCCTCGGCCGCACGGCGGAAAATGTCCTGAACGCCCTGGCCGGCAACCGTCCGGTCAATCTGGTCAATCCGAAAGTGCTGGAACGGAACGGCAAGTGAGGCGATATCGGGCCTTCCGTTCTCTTTGGACCAGACTTCGGATGGCGCCCTGATGCCAATCGAGATCTTCGCCCTTGTTCCTGCCATGGCGTTTTCCCTTTCGGCTTTGTTTACGCGCCGGGGGATGGATGCCAGCAATTCCAAGACAGCTAATTTGGTGGTGGTTTTGACCTTGCTGGCGGCTTTTACTTTCAGCCTGGTTGCCGTGGATTTCTCCCGGCTGGAATTTTCCTGGCATTGGTTTACTTTTATGGCGGCCGGCGTGGCGTCACCGGGTCTGTCTCATTTATTCATGTACCGGGGGATTCATTTCATCGGCGTTGCCGGTTCGAGTTCTGTCTCCAACGTCCATGCGTTTTTCGGCGCTTTCTGGGCTTTTACATTGCTTGGGGAGAGACCGCCGCCGGGTGTCTGGGCAGGAATTTTTCTCGTCGTTGCGGGCGTGTTGATGATTTCGAGGACGGATTCGATCAAAGGGAAGGCGGTGTACCTGATCTATCCGTTGCTCACTGCGGCATGCTTCGGTTTGGCGCATAACCTTCGTAAGATAGGTTTTTCGGGAGGGATGGAGTCTGTCTTGTTCGCCGGATTTCTCCAGACGGTAGCTGCCGCCGTTTCCGTCCCGATCATCCTTCGGATCGCTTTTCCCGATCAGCCCTACCAGTTTCCTGCCCGATCAGTCCGATTTTTCGTTATGTCCGGAGTATGGAGCCTCATTGCGCAACTGACCCTTTTGTTTGTTATCCGAGGCGGGCGCGTATCTCTCATTTCGCCAATTGTGGCGACGACTCCGTTTTTTACGCTCCTGCTGACTCCCGTGATTTTAGGGGATAGAGAGAAAATTACCTGGCGCATTGTGGCCGGTTCCATCTTGCTCGTCGTGGGGGTGGTATTCGTCACGACATTATAGTCTGGCGCGCTTGGGCCGGCCTGTTCGATGTTATGAAACTGGTTGACATCTCTGTATTTCCGATATTATCTATGTGGGATCATGACGATGAGGGATAGGCCAGCAAAGAGAGGTCCGGATTAAGGCCCAGGATGCTGGTCTTGGGTTTCCGCAGCCGGAAAAGTAGAAAGGGTGTTCTGATGGCCACTTCCTCTCTCTCCGATTCTTCCGCCGCGAAGGCTGCCCAGATTCTCAGGGACATATTCGCTCCTATGGATCACGGCTTCACCGTCCGCCTGTGGGACGGAAGCGAGGTCCGGCTCGGCCGCCATGTCCACCCCGTCACCGTCGTCGTTCCGTCCGTCAAATCCTTCAAGCGCATTCTTTTGAATCCGGAAGCGTCGGAGTTCGCCGAGGCCTACTGCGACGGCGACGTCGACTTTCTCGGCGACCTGTTCGAGGTGATGCAGGTGGCCGACTCGATGGAGGAGTTGGACCTTTCTTTCTGGCGAAAGGTCCAAATTGCCATGAAGGTTAAAGGGCTGCCCGAATGAAGCGTTGGGAGGTCATCGTCGTCGGCGGCGGGCCGGGCGGAAGCACGGCGGCATGGCAACTGGCCCGCGCGGGACGAAAGGTGTTGGTCCTCGAGGCGAAAAAATTTCCCCGCGTGAAGCTTTGCGCCGGCTGGGTGACGAAGGCCTGCATGGCGGACCTCGAACTGCGGCCCGCCGACTACCCGCACACGATACAGGCTTTTGAATCCATCTATGTCGGGTACGACGATCGGCTTCGGGAGACACGATGGCGCGAGCCGGCCAGTTTCGGGATTATTCGAAAGGAATTCGACACCTTCCTTCTCCGGCGTGCGGAGGCCGCTGGGGCCGAAGTGCGTGAAGGCGCGCGCGCGCGCGCCGTCGAGGTTGGGGCGGATTCCGTTCGAATTGATATCGGAGGAGAGTGGGTCGAGGGAAGTCTTGTCATCGGCGCCGGGGGGTTTTCGTGTCCGGTTGCGCGGGTGCTCGGCGATTTATCGGACGAGGAGAGCGTCGTCCTGACCCAAGAGAGCGAGACCGAGGTGGGCTTGGACCTCCTGAAAAAAATCGCCCCCAACTATGGGGTTCCCGAGTTATTTGCCGAGCCCGATTTCAACGGCTACGCATGGTATTTCACGAAGGGCGCTTTTTTGAACATCGGCGTGGGCTGCCTGGGAAAGCGTCCGAGCGTTCACGAGAGGCGGGACGCCTTGATGGATCGCCTGAAAAGAAGCGGACGCCTGCCGTCCGGCCTGGAGCTCACGCCCTTCAAGGGTCATGCCTATGCGATTCGAAGGGGGAAGGTGCGCAAGGTCGCGGGCGAGCGCTTCGTCTTGATAGGCGACGCGGCCGGCCTTGCCAAGGATTTCAGCGGCGAGGGCATCGGACCGGCCGTGCGGAGCGCACGGATGGCATCCGAAGTGATTCTCGGCTGGTTTGCGGGACGGGCCGAGTTGAGCCAATATGCAAAACAGATCACGGAAATTTTTGGTGCGGATGAGGAAGGATTAACGGACAAAATCGTCGATCGGCTCCCGGACCGAGTGATTCACGCGGTGGCCCGGCTGCTTTGCGGTAACGCCTGGTTAAGAAGGCGAGTGGTCCTCGAAGGCGCATTTGGCATCGGATGATCGGGGGGTTTTATTGAGGGAGGATGAGAAAATGGTGAAATCCCGAACGAAAGAGTTCGACGCTGAGTCGATTTCGCATCACTATGACGTATCGAATGATTTCTACCAGCTCTTTCTTTGCGAAAACATGCTCTATACCTGTGCCTATTACCGTGATCCGGAAGGGGATCTGGTGCAGGCCCAGCAAGACAAGATGGATCTCGTATGTCGGAAGCTTCGTCTCTCGCCAGGGGAGGAATACCTTGATATCGGCTGCGGATGGGGGAGTCTCGCGATCTGGGCTGCCAAGCATTACGGCGTCACCGCCACAGGCGTCACGCTTTCGCGGGAACAGGCCGAGTGGGGTCAGGCGTGGGTCAAGCGCGAGGGACTGGAGGATCGCTGCCAGATTCATCACATGGATTACCGCGATTTGCCGGAGGGCCAGACGTTTTCGAAAATTTCGGCCGTCGGCATTATTGAGCATATCGGGATCGACAACTATCCGTTCTATTTCACGTGGGTTCGGAACCGGCTTCGTCAGGGCGGGCTCTTCTTCAACCATGGGATCACCCACAATAAGCACTGGAAGCGGACCAGTCAGTGGGATTTCGTCACGCGGCACGTGTTTCCGAACGGCGAGCTGGATAGCATTACTCACATCATGGATGTCATGGAGCGGCAGAACTGGGAAATCCTCGATGTCGAAAATCTGCGTCTCCATTACGCGCGAACCTGCCATCAATGGTATGAAAATCTGGAAAAAAAAGCCGAACGGGCAAAGGAAATCGTGGGCGAGCGGCTCTACCGGATTTACCGGGTATGGCTCGTGTGCTCGGCCGAAGCGTTTTATTCGGGCTCTCTGGGCCTGTATCAGGTTCTCCTTCAAAAACACGAGATCACGCGCAAGCATCTGCCTCCGGGAACCCGGGAAGATATCTACAAAACTTTCCTCCTTGAGAACGAGTAGGGGGAAAGGTCGTCGGACGGGCAAGTTGCCGAGAGGCTCCCGATTGGAGTTTCCCTCCTTTTCGATCAGCCTGGTTCTGTCCGGGCCCCGATCCGCAAAGCCTCTGGGGGCATTTTCTCCGCAACCACTTCTCCATCCCCTGGCGTCGTGAGCGGTGGGATACGCCCGATGGCGATTTCCTTGAGGTCGATTTTCTCGACGCGAAGCGTCCCGAAGCGCCCACCCTTCTTTGTTTGCACGGCCTGGAAGGCTCGTCCCATTCCCATTACATGAAAGGAATGGCCCGGGCGGCGGTGGAGCAGGGCTGGCGGGCGGTGGCGCTGAACTTCCGCTCGTGCGGAGGGGAGCTCAACCGCCTGCCTCGGTTTTACCATTCGGGAGAAACCGGAGACCTCGACTTCGCCGCGCGGCAACTCTCGGGCCGGTTCGAGGGCCCGCTGCTGATCGCGGGTTTTTCACTGGGCGGCAATGTTCTTCTGAAGTGGCTGGGGGAGCGGGGCGAGGCGCTGGCCGAGAAAATAAGCGGCGCCGTGGCCATATCGGCCTCCTACGCGCCGGGAGAGTGCGCGACCGCCCTCGATTCGCCGCGAGGCTTCATCTACCGGCGGCACCTTCTCGCGAGCTGCAAGCGCAAGGGGCTGGAGATGGCCCGCCGCCATCCGGGGCTGATCGATCCGGAGCGGGTGCGCCGGGCCCGGACGTTTTACGAGTTTGACCGCTGGGTGACGGCGGCGGTCCACGGATTCGCGGATGAGCGCGACTATTACGCGGAGTCGAGTTCCCTGCGCTTCCTCCCCCGGATTCGGGTTCCGGCCCTCCTTCTCAACTCCCGGGACGACCCCATCGTTCCCGCTCATATCTATCCCGATTCGGCGGTGGCGGAATCGCCGTGGCTGAGCGGCATGTTCGCCCCCCGGGGGGGGCACGTCGGCTTTGTGGCGGGGCGCAACCCGCTCACGCCGGAGTTCTGGGCGGAAAAATGCGCGGTGTCGTTTCTCTCGGCGTGTCTGGGAAACGGGTTTCAGTCGAATTTATAGGCCATTTGAATCAGACCATTTGGGGCAGGGGTCGCATTTTGCCCGCAAATGGAGAAAGCCGCCCTCCGGTTGGACATTTGAAAGGAGGGGGTGCCTCACATGGCGTTTCCGCGCTAAACTTAGGGAGAGCAATATGGGAAACACAGCCGGAATTGTGGGCGCACGGTGCGGAATCGGGGCAGG
>CAMYJL010000086.1 GCA_947258645.1 uncultured Nitrospinota bacterium | reverse complement strand
GAATCAGGAGAATTGTGGCGAGGGCCAGTGCCGCCGCGCCAAAATAGAACCAGCCCAAAACTGCGTTCTTCATGTTTATTCCTTTCTCTTGCCTGATTGAAGGCTCTGTGGCTCTTTCCTCTGATTCAGGCGGTCTCGGACCAATTCCGGGACCCTGGACAAGGAGATATATAGGAACCCTCTGTTACATTTTGATGACTTTTCGGTGATCGTTCGGGGGAGAGGGAATGAACTGGCGTTCTGATGGGCGGCGACGCAAAGGCCCTCCGCCGCACGCGCAAATACCTCAAACCCTTTACCAGCAAAATCTTCCACCTCGGGCGCCGGGCACATCCTCTCCAAGAAGTGGGACGCCAAATCGCGCGTCTACAACCTCCACAAGGATCTCGGCATGGCCGTCGCCCTCGGCCACGCCCTCGGCGCCGAGGTCGCCCACGGCGAGGCCACCCTGGGGTTCCTCCAAAAAGCCATCGCCCTCGGCATGAGCGAGAAGGACTATGCCTTGCTTTACAGGGATTTCGAGAAGATCCGGAAGGGGCAGGGGGGAGCGAAAAAAGCAGGGGGGTGACTCAAATTGAGCGTGCAGATAACCTCCTGGCGAATAATGCCCTTTATCGCACTTTCCCCATCAGTAATCGGAAAGATTCCGAAGTATGTAAACCATCTGCAAATTGACTCTCCGGCGACTACCTAGTTCATTTTCGAGCGCTCCATCGGCAATTCCGCGCGGTTGCCCCAATCGACCATCGAGGCGTCGTAGCTCCGTAGGTTATCGTAGCCCAGGAGCTTCAGGGCCAGGTAGTTGGCCGTGGCTCGCACCCCGGTGCGGCAGTAGATGATGATCTCCTTGTCCTTGCTCAGGCCGGCCTTCTCGTAAAGCTTGGCGAGCTCGTCCGCGCTTTTAAAGAGCTTTGCCCCGCCTTTGGAAGCGAGCGTGAGGTCCGAATCGACATTCACTGATCCGGGGATGCGGCCTGCGCGCTTCACTGCCTTGCTGGCCACCACGCCCTTCCATACCCTCGCGCTCCGCGAGTCCAGTATGGCCACCTTCGGGTTCTTCAGGTTGGCGAGAACATAAGCGGCGTCGGTCCATTTGCTCCAATCCGGCCTGGCTTTGTAGGTGGCTGTGGTGACCGAGGGGGTCTCCCTGCTGATCGGGCGCCGCTCCTTGGCCCATTTGCTCATGCCGCCGTTCAGGACCCGGATCTTGGCGTGACCCAGGACATCCATCGTCCAGAATACGCGGGCCACTTCCCGTGTGATGGTCTCGTCGTAGAGGATCAGAGTGTCGGTCGGCTTGATTCCGAGCTTGCCGAGAGCCGCCTCCATCTCCTTAAGGGGCGGGATGAGCTCCTTCACGCCTCGCTCGGTGTACTGGATGCTCCTCCTTGGCATTGGAAGAGCGCCGGGGATGTGCCCGGCCTTGTATGCCTCAGGTTTGCGCGCGTCCAGAATTTTGACGTCCGCCTTGTCCTTGAGGCCCGCCAGGGCCTTGGTGGAGATCAAAAGTTCCGGACTGGCGTATTCCGCGGCCGCGGCGAAACCCGTCCATCCGATCGCTGCGATCAGCGCCATGCAGAGAATCCATGCTGTCAATGCTTGCTTGTGTCTGTACATCTTCTCAGCCTCCTCTTCATTGTTGCTTGGGTGGAATGCGAGGAACCGCTACCTTGGCGTTGGCCTTCGGGTAGCGCGGATCCAGGTTCTCTTTGAGAAGAAACACGCTCGCGTTTCCGTGGCAGCCGTCACAGGTCTTGTTCTGGGGCGTCACGCGCTGGATGTTATGGGGATAGGTCGCCAGCCAGGTGGGGAAATTGTCGTAGTTGGGCAGCGCATCGGCCACCTTGGAGGCCAACATCTCCCGCGTCGTGGGGACGTGACGGACGAGATTGTAAGCGTAGGTGCGGTCCTTGCGGAGGTTCAGCCCGATCCGAAGGTCCAGCTCGGGTTCTGCCCCCTTCCCCAGGTGGCAGCCGTAGCAATTGTTGTACTTGACCGAGTGGCAAACGTGGCATTCCAGATTATCGCGGTGGACATTGTGGGCAACGATGTCCGATTTTCCCGGCGCCGCCTTGGGGTGGCAGTCCACGCAGCGGGGCTGGGAGGCCCGGTCCAGGCGGTAGGGGTAGGGTGTTCCGTCGCCGTGCAGGTCCTTCACTTGATGACACGCCATGCAGTCCATCTTCACCTTGCTCCAGTGGACGTCGGCGGGCAGGCCCGGGTTCCAGCCGAAGTACTCCGCGCTGACCCGGCCGCTGTGGCAGCCGTTGCAGGTGGACGCCGCGGGCGGCTTCTTCGCGAACAGGTGGCCGTTCAGGAGGCCGCCACCGGCGGGCTTGGGCCAGCGCACGTGGCAATCTCCGCAACTCGCGTGGCAGCTGTGGCAGGCCTGCTGGACAATCGGATGAACCTCCGGCCACTTGGGGCCGCTCTTGGCCTTCATGACCGTCTCGTACCCCTGGGTCGTGAAGTGGAGCGAAGTCTTGTAGAGCTTCACCGTCTCGGCGTGACACGCACCGCATTGTTTTTCCATCGCTTCGGAGGGACGGGCGACCCGGTTGGAGTGGGCCTGTTCTTTCTCCCTGGCATCTGGGTCCCCGCCGTGGCATCCGCCGCACCCGATCTTCCCGTGGACAGTGTTCAGGAACTCGGACTTCACGAGGTAGCGCTCCCAAAGCTCCCCCGACCGGGGGATTGGGGCCGCTCAGCTCGCTCCTTCTTCCTCGGCAACCGCCGGAGGTGGCCGGACCAGGGCTTTGAGTCTCGCGGCGTCGGTGTGGCATCCAACGCACTCATCGGCAGCTTGCCCATTAAGAGGCCACATCAATAAAACAGGAATGAGGAGAACCAAGAGCAACTGTGCCATATAAAGAGACCCCTCCCTGGAATAATATTTTGTCCGTCATCTAAACTCAGGGCCGCATCTTTTTGAAGAGAAATGCCGAACAGGTGTCTTAGGAGGGCATAATGGGAAAAGCTTGGAAACGTACTTGTTTCCTCACATATTCAATCTGAGCCCAGAGTCTGGGTTTGGCAATTTTTTTTTTAAAAATAGATCAAATTTGAATAATTGTTGATTGAAATTTCAGTTGAATAAATCCACGCCCTCGGCATGAGCGAGAAGGATTATGCGCTGCTCTACCGGGATTTCGAGAAGATTCGAGAGGGGTAAGACGCCCCGCCGGACTACGGCGCGAGAGGCTCGTGCGCCAGGTCCTCGGCCCGTTCGATTTTAAGGAGTACGCCCCTCCCTTTTTTCTCCGGGTCTTGATCTTTTTCCGGCGGGATCATTTTCCCCCAGATTTCCTCGCGCACCGCCCCCTCGGTGTGGATGGAGGCGGTGCCGTAAAAACGGGCGATGCCGCCCCTGGGGAGCACTCCGCTTGCGCGGAGTTCGGGGTTCCTGAAAAAGACCGTGACCTTGCTGCCGTCCTTGACTTCGTCATGGGTGGTGCCGCCGCCGCGATCCCAATAGGCGAGGGTTTCTGCGTCGAATACGAGCACGCTTCCCCGGGGGCTGATTTGCGCCCAGCCGCCGGGCTGGACGGTCCCGACGAGGCAGACATTTTTGGGGAAGGCGGAGTTGATGGGTCCATGGAGCGCTTCCGGTATTTTCGCCATTTCTCTCTCCGGTTGATGAACCCGGTTTCCGTAACTTTATTTGTCTGAAACATTCCGGAAATTCTCCCTTAACAATAATCGCTTAGGATTCCCAAAGTAAATCAGGGGATGTTTGGGCAATTTGGGCGATACGCCCTATTTCAGCCGGAGGGAGTTCAGTGCAGAAAGCCATTTTGGACAAGAGCCACGCCAGGGGGGAATTCGCCCGCAATTTCAGGAGCTACCTGGAGGGGAAATTCGGCTTCCAGGAGTGGTTCGAGAAACATAAGGCACTTGAAAGGCGGTTTGGCCCGGAGCCCTGGCCGGGGCTGGAAGAATACACCGCCGTCGCCTGATAGCGATGCACGGGTCAGTGGCGGCGGCTCAACCGGGATTTCGAGCAGATCCGGGAGGGGAAGGAGCCGGGGCAGATACCGGGAGCAGTGTGGCGGATTATACCCGCGTGCCGAGGACGCGCCCCATTTCGGTTTTGAACGCTTCGATATCGATGGGCTTGGTGATGAGTCCGTCCGCGCCAGCCTGGGCGGAGCGTGTCCGGTCTTCCTCCATCGCCTGGGCCGTCACGGCGAGGATGGGGATACCTTTCGTCGCGGGCTCGGATTTGAGGTGCCGGATGGCTTCGAAGCCGTCGAGGACGGGCATTCGAAGGTCCATCAATATCAGGTCCGGTTGCACGCGTTTCGCTACTTCGATGGCTTCCTCGCCGCTGTAAGCCGATTCCAGCCGGGTGGCGTCTCTCATCAGCAATTTCATGTACTCATGGTAGTGTTCCAGGTCGTCCACGATCAGAATTGATCGTCCATGCCAAGGGTCCTTGTTCTTCACCATTTCTTCTGTGTCGTCATCATGTCCCAATGCTTTCTGATGTATCGCCCGAATTCTAGGAAGTGCAAAAGTGAACGTGCTGCCCGCTCCTTCACCGCTGTCCACGCGAATGTGGCCGCCGTGCATTTCGATGAGATTGCGGACAATGGCGAGGCCGATGCCCAGCCCGCCGGCCCGGCGTGTGTAGCCGCTCTCGAGTTGATGGAAGCGCTCGAAGATGGTCTTTTGCGCAACCGGGGCAATTCCCATCCCTTCGTCCCGGACACTGACATGGACCTCGTCAGCCTCGGCGTGGGTGCGGATGCAGATGGCGCCGCCCTCGGGCGAGTATTTGACGGCGTTGTCGATGAGATTGTTCAGAATTTGGCTGATCCGCGTGGTGTCGCATTGGATGATGCCGCACGCCGGGTCGAGTTCGCTGGTCAGGGAAAATCCCGCGGGTATGCGGGCGCGCCACGAATCGACCACCTCGGTGGTCAGATCGTTGATGACGATAGGCTCCAGCTTCAGACGCGTCTTTCCCGCCTCGATGCGATCCAGGTCAAGAATCTCCTCTATCATCACGAGCAGATATTTCCCCGACTCCCGGATCTTGGGAACGAGTTGAAGCGTCATTTCGTCCTTGCTCTCCGTGTTCCTCATGATGAGGTCGCTGAAGCCGATGACGGTGTTCAGGGGGGAGCGCAGCTCGTGGCTCATCGTCGAGAGGAATTCGCTCTTGGCCTGGCTGGCGGTCTCGGCGGCTTCCTTGGATTTTTCCAACGCCTCCGCGCGCTTGTACTCCGAAAGATCTTTGTACATGGTGGAAGCGGCGATCACTTTTCCGTTCTCATTTTTGACGGGAGAGATCGTGATGCTGACCGGGACCAGCGTTCCGTCTTTTCTGAGCCGGTCGGTTTCGAAGGTGTAGGGCGTTCCTTGCCGGAATACTTTTTCACCGGTGAGGTCCATCGTACTGGTCATGCCTTCGGGGATTAACTTTTTGACGCTTTGTCCCAAAACCTCTCTTTCGGTGAACCCAAAAAGCTTTTCCGCCCCCTTATTCCATTTGATAATTCTGCGCTCCGGATCCTGAACCAGAATGGCAATCGCAGTGTCTTCAATGATGCTCCGGAAAAAATTCAGGCTTTGCCGCGCTTCGCTGTGGAGGCGCGCATTCTCGATGGCGATGGTGCCAGCGTTTGCCAGGGTTTCCAGCAGTTCCAGCTCATTTTTCGTGAAGGAGCGTACTTCCTTGAGTACGCATTCCAGCAGCCCGAGTACCCGCTTTCCGCTTTTGAGCGGCACGCCGACGTAGGAGCCGATGTCCTGGTTGCGCAAATGCGCCGGATTGTTCCATGCCGAAGATGTCCGGACATCTTCGATGTAGAAAAGCTCGTCGAAGGAAACGGTCAATCCGTCGGGGCGATGGCCCACAGGGGAGTTCCCTTTCTCGCCGGGATCCGTCAATCCGCCATGTTCGGCGCGAAGCTCCAGCGTCTCATCCTGGACGATGAAGACGCGGGTGAAGGGAATATCCAGAAGTTCCGCCGCCGAGTGGGCGATGGATTCCAGTATTTCATCCAGATCCGTGATCCCGCTGATCTGCTGCGTCAGGGAATTGAGGGCCTGAAGGCGCGCCATCTGGGTGGCCTGCGCTTTTTCCGCCTGCATTCGTTCTTCGAGTCTCTGGATGAGTTCCTGGGACGTTAATTCCAGAGACCTTTCGGCCAGCCGGCGATCTTCATCGGTGCTGGTGTATGCGTCGCTGACCTCCTGGACGAACGCCTTCCATTCCTCCGGCAGGGATTCCTGATTCCCAAAATGACGCCGGAGCTGACGCAGGACCAATCGGTGCATTTTTTTAACGCTCAGAAAGAGTTGTGATGGTCATGGTTTGGTTGTGTAGCTCACATTGGGCGGATGGCGTGAACGGAGAAATCTCTCCGTACGAGTAAAATCCCGTCATTGCCGTGCTGTCACCCAGAACCTCGCGGACGCTTTCGACCTCTTCTTCCACGCGTTGCTTTAAAACCAGCTTGCGGCCAACGCAGCTGATCAGAAGGGCCAGATCCGGAGGCGTGGAGCCGATGGCCTCATGGCAGGACTTCGCTGCGCCGATCGCGCCATCTATCAATCGATCGAAGTTCGCCTTCATGAGACGGACATAAAAACCTTCGGGGATGTCTCCCGCGAAAGTCATGCTCTGGTCTTCCTCGCTCACGGCCAGGATTGTGCGCACCACCCGCTCTTCACTATCGGAACCGCGGAGAGAAAGCGGGAACAGCAATCCCGTCGAGGGAAGGCCCTCCGCATGTTCGCCCAGATAATTCTTGTACAATTCCAGAGCGGATTGGCCGTCCAGTTCATACAACACGTTCCCTTCCGAACGGGTGACGAGCCGGTCGGGGCCGAAGGGATCCCATCCCCCCAGCGAACCGTAACCCACCTTCAGGCGATCTCCGTATAAGCCCACGGCGGTGATTTCTCCCTCGGATGGGAGATTTTC
This sequence comes from uncultured Nitrospinota bacterium, assembly GCA_947258645.1. Taxonomy (GTDB): domain Bacteria; phylum UBA8248; class UBA8248; order UBA8248; family UBA8248; genus CAMYJL01. The sequence goes on along the minus strand of CAMYJL010000086.1, from coordinate 3,717 downwards.
GGTGCATACCAAGGTTTGCTCGAAACGGGCGCCGTCTCCGGCCAGCCCTCCTGTGATACCCACGTCGGACGGGAGGTTTTCCGATAGTCCTTTGACCAGTTCACTTCCGTTGATCTTCAGGCCGTCGGAGATCACCAAGACGTGTACCAGCCCTTCGTGATCCAGGGATCGGGCCAGGCGCTCGCCCGCCGTGTAGCTGTTTTTCTCTTTGTCGATATCGACCTGGGCAAACTGGAGAGTGGTGTCCTCGAAGGAAACGGCCGTGATGACCAGCGTGTCGTCCTCCACACGTGTGCCGTAAATTTCACCAGCGGTCGTACATCCCACGATGCGGGCCTTGGGATAGGCTTTCTTGATCTCGGCGAATCGCTCTTGTTCTCTGAAAATGGATGTGCTGCCGAAGGCCAGGATCAATTGGGCGCGGTCGCCCAGTACGCCCGGTTTGTCCGGCGTCCAGCCGTTGGTTGAAGTCCATTGTTTTTGCTCGATTTGCATATATTTTCTCCAAACGAAGTGTCCTGTGAAGTGTCGAGTCCGAACTCCCCCATTTGCAGATACCCGGGCGTTTTCGTTGGTCTCCTGAAGGGGCAAATCAGGGAATCTGCCTCAAAATTTGGAGAGCCCGAAAAACCTTGTTCTTTTATAAATTCCTCCCGCCGTTATCCCAGGATGCGTCAATCGGGTTGCTCCCGAAGATAAAAGTTGGTGTGGGAGTCAATCGTACGGCCCTTTTCGTTCATGGAAGATAAAATGCTGTGGTTTTTCATAATTTCAGTTTGTGTCAGCATCTTCAGTTTTTGTACTATAATACTATTTCAATTTATATTGTATGATATTGCATCGCTTTAATCCAATATTTTTTGATTTTGCGAAAAAAAGGGGGGGGAGAAAATTTCAACAACTTTCGGGGGGGGGATATCCATCGTAAATCCACCTGGCCACTTCCATGGTCACCGCCAAAAACACCCACGATCCTCTCGGCAAGAGCGAGAAGAGCGATGTGCCGCTCTGGCGGGATTCCGAAGAAATCGCGGGAAAAGATATCGGCCCAATCGGGGGCGGGTCAGGCATATGTCCCGAGGAGACGCTCTATCTCGTTCCTGAGTCTCTCTGTTTCGATGGGTTTCGTGATGATTCCGTTCGCTCCGGCCTGAATGGCCTGCTCCGTGTCTTTCTCCATTGCCTGGGCCGTCACGGCGAGGATGGGGATGTCCTTCGTTGCCGAATCTGACTTGAGCCACCGGATGGCGGCGAGCCCGTCCATGTCGGGCATTCGAAGATCCATCAAAATGAGATCCGGCCGCTTCCGGCGCACCGCCTTGATGGCCTCCTCACCGCTGTAGGCCGATTCAAGGTGGTCGGCGGTCGTCATGATCAGGTTCAAGTATTCGTGATAATGCTCCACGTCGTCCACGATGAGTATTGTCCGTCCGCTCCAGGGGGCTTCGCAGTTGGCTTGTTTTTTCTCTCCATTATCTCCATCCGGCGGGCGGGCGTTTATTGCATCCATCCTCGGAAGGATGAATGTAAACGTGCTCCCTGTGCCCTCTTCACTCTCGACCCAGATGCGCCCGCCGTGCATCTCGATGAGTTCGCGGGTCAGGGCGAGTCCAATCCCCAGTCCCCCGGACCGGCGCGTATAGCCGCTCTCGATCTGGCGGAACCGATCGAAGATGACATTTCTCACTTCGGCATTCATCCCTATCCCTTCGTCCGAGACACTCAACCGGATTTCCTCGGGCCTGGCTTGGGTGCGAACCTCGACGGCACTTCCTTCGGGGGAGTATTTGATGGCGTTATCAATAAGGTTATTGATAACCTGAACGATGCGCGTCGCGTCGCAGTTGACAGTGCCGCAGGTGTGGTCAAGCTGCAGACTCAGGGAGTATCCAGCGGGCAGGCGGGGGTGCCATGAATTCACGGCCTCGGAGACCAGATCGTTGATCGGGACAGGCTTTACCTCCAGGCGCACTTTTCCCGCCTCGATCCGGTCGAGATCCAGCATCTCCTCGATCATCGATAGCAGATGCTTCCCCGAATCTCTGATCTTGGGCGCCAGGTAGCTGGTCAGTTCGTCTTCGGTGTCCCTTAAAAGAAGGTCGCTGAAGCCGATGACTGCGTTCAGGGGAGTCCGCAGCTCGTGGCTCATCGTCGAGAGAAATTCGCTCTTGGCCTGGCTGGCGGCCTCGGCTTCTCCCAGGGCGAGGAGAAGCTTTTCTTCGGCCCGTTTGCGAACGGTGAGATCCTTATGGACCGAAGTGATCGCGATGACCTTGCCTTCATCCGTTTTGACGGGGGAGAGTGTGATGTCGACCGGCACGAAAGAGCCGTCTTTTCTGACCCGCATTTTTTCATAATGTTGGGCGCTCCCCTCTTTGAATACGGAGTCCGCTCTCTTTGCCCATTCCGTATCGTGGTCGGGGAAGATGATCTCGATGCTTTGGCCCAGTGCCTCTTCTTCGGTGTATCCATACAGTTTTTCGGCGCCCGAGTTCCAGTGGATAATTCTAAACTCGGAATCCTGGAGAATGATGGCGTCTGCGTTATCGTCCACAACACTTCGGAAGAATTCGAGGGTTTTTTTGGCCTCTTCGATCAGTTGTGCTTTTTCAATGACGATGGCCATTTGGGCGGCGAGTGCATTCAGGAAGTTGAGGTCTCCCTCATCGAAGAAATTCTTTTTCTCGGAGAAGCAGTTGATGATGATAGTGGAATTTCCCTGGAAGCGAATCGGCAGCGCGATGTAGGAATGAAGATCGTATCGACGCGCCCACTCGATGTTGATCCAGCGCGGATCTTCCTGAATGTCGGGGATGATCACGGGTTCGCCTGTCTGGACGACAGTGCCGATAACGCCCTGGCCCGGCTTGAATGAGAGGACCCCTTCGTCAGGAATCTGGCCGTAGGAGGCATGAAGGGCTATGATATCCTGGCTTTCATCGTAGATAAATGACTGCGATTTGACGCCCCGGGTAAGTTCCACCGAGGCGCGGGCGATGCTCTCGAGAATTTCGTCCAATGCGGGATTTTGTGCGATCCGCTGACTGAGATCGTTCAGGATGGCGAGACGCGCCGTGCGCTCCTCGGCTGCTTGATAGAGAGTGGCGTTCCGAAAGGCCGGGCCCAGGTGGGCCGAGATCGAGACGAGCAATTCTTCGTCCAACGCGCTAAAGGCGTCCACCTTCGTGCTGGAGAGATTGAGGTGGGCGATGCATTGGTCATCCTGGACGATGGGGATGATAAGCAGGCTGCGAATTCCGGCCCGCTGGAGACGGCGGTGTATGTCCCACCGTTTTTCCGAAAGGTCCGAAATGTAAAGGGGGTGCTTGGTGTCATAGACACCTTCGCCCTTCCACTCTTCCGGGCCGATGTCCTCGCGGCGTGTCTCCACTTCCACGTCCGATTCGGTGTGCCAGTACACGTAGCGGTTGGTATTGGGGTCGATTGTGGAAATGACGAACCGCTCACAGGGGAAGCTCTTTCGGATCTCTCTTGCGATGACGGCGAAAAGCTCTTTTGGCTCCAGCGTGGAGCCGACGGCCTTGGCGAGGGTATTGGCAATTTCGAGGCGTGTGGTAGGTCTCTCGGCGACTTCCCGGTGGCGGGCGGCCCGCAGCTTAACGCCCAGCATGAACAGAAAAACGGTGGCGGCGATGACGATCGTATACGGCCAGACAAAGTTGCGGCCGTTGAGGAGATGCTCGAATACGAGATGGG
>CAMYJL010000085.1 GCA_947258645.1 uncultured Nitrospinota bacterium | reverse complement strand
CCGCGACGACCCGGGCTGCGGTCACCGTCAATTTTTTTCTCTCCATCCTCCTGTTTCTGTTTTCCGTTCACGTGACGACCATTCCCGATGAGCCCCAATCCATCGAGCCAGTCACTCAATACCTCGTCCAAAAATTGCCCTGGTTCTCCCGCAACCTCGACCTCCACGAAAAAACCCTCGTCGAAAAAGATCCGCCGCCGGAAGTGATTGCAGCATATATTCGCGAATTTGGAGAAGCCAAAGGGATCCAAAAAGCATGGAACAACAAGGAATTAACCAAGGGACTGGATCTTCAAGGCCGGGATTTACGCTATGCCAATTTTTCCCAAGCCAGACTTTTTCTAGCCGATCTTCGGGGCGTTGATCTAAAAGGTGCCAATTTTGAAAAAGCAATACTTACCTTCGCCGATCTTCGGGGAGCCGATCTAAAAAAAGTAAACTTCCACGGATCAAATCTTCAAGATGCCAGATTGGACCCTCTGGAATTGCAGGGTAAAAAACCGCTTCCTACCAGACTTCAGGGAGCGAATTTCCGGGGCGCGCAAATGCAGAGCGCGAATCTTCGGGGTGCCAATTTGCAGAATGCAATATTACAGCTCACCCAGATGCAGGGTGCGAACTTTGAAGGCGCGCAGATGCAGGGCGCAATATTGACAGCCGCACGGATGCAGGGTGCGAATCTGGTGAAAGCGAAAATGCATGGTGCAATAATGGATGGAGTACGGATGCAGGGTGCAAATCTGCGGGAGACACAGATGCAGGGGGCGAATTTAGTGCTCGCACGGCTGCAGGGTGCAAATATGGCGTTCGTGCAATTGCAGGGCGCAAGTTTGGTGAATGCGCAAATGCAGGGCGCTGATTTAAGGGAAGCAAACATGCAGGGCGCAAATATATATGGAGCGCAGATGCAGGGGGCCAATTTACATGGAGCGCAGATGCAGGGGGCCAATTTGCTGAATACACAGCTGAGAGGTGCGGATATTTCCGGAGCCGATTTCAGATTGAGCTTCCTTGTCGATTTGAACCGCGAAATATCAGAAAAAGAGGTGAAATGGGTAGCGCTGATAAAAAACATCCAGGAATCGATTTCCGGCGAAAAATTGCGAAATGAATCCCTGGTAAGGATTAAGGCCGCCGAAAAAAGGGTTATTCTCTCCCAAAAAAAAGAGCCATTCATTATCGGCAAGGGAAGAAATCTGGATAAAGCATTTTGCAATAAGCCTTCTTTATTTTCGGGCTGCAAATTCCCGGCTAATCAGGCTAACTTTTTCAGAAACCAAGGAAAATTTCTGGGCGGCGAGCCTGCCTGTAGCAGTAAATATACGGCTCGTGCCCAGATCTTATGGCGTTTACGGGACCCCACCTCAAACAAACCAAAGGTGTTATTCGTTGGCCATGCCTTGAGCAAAACCCTGAAAAATTCAACCTGCCCGGAAGTGCATGCCGCATTCGAGACCTGGCCGGAACTGAAAACCAAAGTCGAACGCTGGGTCAAAGAAACCCAGTAGCGTTTGAACCAAACCCCCTCCAAGCAGTAACCTTCCCCCATCACCCCATTTCGAGGGCACAGGTTTCGAGGACTTTCCTTCAGAAGGAGTCCGTCACCATGATCTACCTCCGCAAGCAGCCGCCCCTCCTGGCGTTCATCTATCTCTTCATCGCGTTCCAGGTGCACATCCGGCTGCTCGGGCCGGTGATCATTCCGAGGCCCCTGAATTTCTACCTGTTCCTGATCCTCACGGGCGCGGGGGTGGGGCTGATCCTCGGGGCGATCAAGCTGTTCCAGCTGAAGAAAACCACGCTCAAGTTCGACGAGGCGCTCACGGAGGCGTCAACCCCGACGGCGCTGGTGACGGAGGGGGTGTACGGCTTCAGCCGGAACCCGATGTATGCCGGGATGATTCTGATCCTCGCGGGGATCTCGGCCTGGTTCGCGACGCCCTGGGTGTTCCTCGCGCCGCTGGCCTTTTTTCTCACGGCACACTATTTCTTCATCCCGAAGGAGGAACAGCTCCTCGAGGCGGTCTTCGGCGAGGTGTATGTCGCCTACCAGCGCCACGTCCGGAGATGGCTCTAGGTTTTACTTTGACGGAGAGACGCCATGCCCCGCATCCCCGAAGTAACCTTCCCGAAATGCAAAAAGCGGCGGGCAAGGCTTTCGAGATTCTCGTTCAGGAGGAGTTCGCCCCGATGAAATTCAACTTCAAGCAGCCCCCGCTGATTGCGCTGCTCTGCCTGCTCGGGGGGCTTTATCTGGATACGGTGTTTCCGGAGGGACCGCCGATTAGTACGTTTTTCCGGGCGCTCGGCGCGCTCCCGGTCGGAATGGGCCTCTGGATGATGGTCCGGGCGTCCCAGGCGTTTAAACAGCGGGGCACCACCTACAAGCCGTGGGAGACGCCTTCAGCTCTCGTCACGGAAGGTCCGATGCGGATATCGCGCAATCCGATGTATCTGGGCACCGCGCTTCTTCTGGCGGGGATTGGCTGGCTGCTCGTCTCGACTTCCGTGATGCTGTCGGGGCTCGCCTTCGCCTTGATCGTCCAGAAATTTTTCATCCGACCGGAAGAAGAGACGCTCGAGCGCCTCTTCGGCGAGGAATATACAGACTACAAGAGCCGCGTCCGGATGTGGCTCTAGGTTTTCTTTTACGGAGAGACGCCATGCCCCGCATCCCCGAAGTGCCCGACGACGCGCCTGACCCCGGGGTCCGCGCCCTGTTCCAAAAGCAAAAAGAGGCGTTCGGCTTCGTCCTCAACCCCAACCGTGTCTACGCCCACCGGCCGAGCATCCTCGCCGGCTATGCCGCGCTGAACGAGGGGGTGAGCGCTTCGGGCCTGCTGGAGGGCGCCCTCAAGGCGCTCGTCTGCGCGCGCGTGGCAACAATCAACGGCTGCCCCTTCTGAGTGGATATCAATTCATCCCGTGGGATGAAAGAGGGCGTCTCGGACGAAAAGCTGGCGGACCTTCCGAACTACGCCGAAAGCGCGCACTACGATGCGCGCGAAAAGACGGCCCTTGCGTTCGCCGAGCGCATGACGCGGACGGACATGGACGTCACCGACGAATTCTTTGCAAAAGCGCAGGCGGTTTTCTCGACCGAGGAGCTTGTCGAGCTCGCCGGGGTGGCCGCACTCGAGAACTTCCGATCGAAGTTCAACAACGCCTTCCGGGTCGAAGCGCAGGGGTTCTGCGCCCTGCCGGACAAGAAATAAACTTTTCCCATTCGTCTCAATCAACCGGGAGGATTCATGAAGCTGCTCACCTATGAAGCCGGGAACGGTCCCCGCGCCGCCGTCCTGACCGGGGCCGGGGTGGAGGACATCGTTCCCGAAACCCCTGACGCCACCGATATCGTCGTCTCGGGCGGAAGGCCTGAAACAAACGGCAAGCCCAGGCCGCTCGACGGGCTCAAACTGCTCGGCCCCATCGCCCGGCCGCACCGCTCCCCTTTTGCCGTCGGCCTGAACTACAAGAGACACGCCGACGAGACGGCCGAGCGCCGGGGAGTGCCGAAGGGGGTCTATCCCGAGCAGCCGAGTTTTTTTTGCAAATGGCTGGGCTCTTACAACCATCACGAGGGCGACATCGTCCACCACCCCTACACCGATCAGCTCGACTACGAGGGCGAGCTCGTCATCGTGATTGGCAGGGGTGGGATCAACATCCCGAAAGCGCTCGCGCTCGATCACATATACGGCTACACGGTCATGAACGAGGTCACGGCGCGGGAGATTCAGTCCGTTCAAAAGCAGCGCTTCAAGGGCAAGGCGATGGACACCTTCGGCCCCGTCGGGCCCTGGATCGTCACGAAGGACGAGACCGGCGACGCCAACCGCCTCGGGATCGTCACGCGCGTCAACGGCGAGGTGCGCCAGAACTCGAACACGAGCGACATGATCTTCGACGTCGAGACCATCGTCTCGATCCTCTCCCAGGGCCTCACGCTTGAGCCGGGCGACATGATCGCCACCGGAACGCCCGAGGGCGTGGGCGTCGCCATGCGCCCGCAGGGGTTTCTCAAGGCGGGCGACGTGGTGGAATGCGAGGTCGAGAAGATCGGCGTCCTCCGCAACCGGGTCGTCGCGCCGGATTGATTAGGGAGGAATATCAATGAGCAAAGTGCTGTTCAAGAGCGCTTGGGGTTCCGACGAATCAACGAAGGCGTCTTTTGCTTTTCTACATGCCAATGCTTTCGCCGAAGAAGGCCATGAGGTCCAAATATTTATCCTTGGAGAAGCGGTCAATCTGATGCGCACCTCGGTCTCGAATGCTGTCCACCCGGTAGGCTGGCCGCCACTTAAAGACACCCTGGAAAAGACCATTGATTTCAAAATTCCCATCCATGTCTGACTTGCATGTTCAAAGGCCCGTGAGGTCCAAGAATCCGATCTGAAAGGGAAAAACGCGGCTTTCGGAACACCCTCCACGCTTATTGCGCTTGTTGAGTGGGCAGATAAGATCATCAGCGAATAAACCTACTGGCTAGAGAAGGCGGAAGTGGGGTAGTCCTTTAGGAGAAGAAAAATGGCTGACACGGCAATGCTGGATCGGACGTATCACTTCATCACGGAAACGATGGTGGAGCGAGGTGTGGCTCCGCACTACACGGAGATCGCCGGGGCCCTCTCCGTCCCGCCCGAGGAGGGAAAAAAACTGCTCCACGATCTGATGGGGACGGGCATCCCCGCATGGCTCTTCCCCGACACCGACTACATCGCTTCGTTTCCCCCGCTCAACAACCTTCCCACCCAGTACCGCATCACTGTGGAGGGGGAGCAGAAATGGTTTGCGCAATGCGGGTTCGAGGCGCTGGCGGTCTGCTGGCTCTTTCCGGGAAAGACGATCACCGTCGAGGCCCCTTGCCTGGATTGCGGGGAGCCCATGCGGATTCAGGTGAAAGACGGGGTGATCGAGAGCGAGGAGCCCGCCGGAATTTACGGCTACATCGACATTCCCCCGAAGGACTGGCGGAAGAACCTTCCCTACAGCTGAAGCCGGATGAACCTCTTCCGGTCGGAAGAGCACGCCAGGAACTGGACCGGGTTCGGCAACGAAGGGGGGTTGCTGACCCTGGAGGCCGTGCGGCGGATCTGGAGCACTTCCCGCTATCGGGAACGCATGAACGGGCAGTACATCTCACGCATGGTGGAATACGGCGCGGAGCGGAACGCGGTGATGAAGGAGGTCACGAACGACCACCCCTTCTGGCGCCCGGCCTAGATGAACTTGACCCGAGCATTCGGGGAGGAGAATCGGATGGATGCAACGGAGATTTTCATGGAGCGCCTGACCAGCTATATGGCGCGGATCGAAGAGGCGATAGGCGACGTTTCAGAGGACGAGCTGATGGCCCAGCCGGGCCCGAACGACAACCCCATCGGCTGGCTCATGTGGCACATGACCCGATTCGAGGATCAGACCATCGCCCACATCTCGGGCGGCGCGCAGGTCTGGACCGAAGGCGGCTGGCCCGAAAAATTCGGCGCTTCGCCCGACCCCGCCGAGACCGGCGTCGGCCACACCCTGGAGCAGGTCATGGCGCTCAAGCCCACCAGGGAAACCCTCATGGACTATTACCGCGCCACGCGCAAGAAGACGGCCGCCTGCCTGGCGGGCCTGACGGACGCGGACCTGGATCGCGAGATCGATGATTTTTTCGGGAGGGGGAAAGTCGCGACCGGCATGCTCCTAGGGCGCTTCTTCGGCGATCACGTCTCCCATATCGGCCAGATCGTCTACCTCCGGGGGCATTTCAAGGGATGGGGGAAATACGGGCGGTAGGCCCGCCGAATCTTCTCAAAGAATCCCAAAAATTCCCGGAAAATGACCTTCGGCACGCATGTGACTCCGGCAGAAAAACCGGAAAGAATGTCATAGGGACTTTGGGCCCTGATAAAATCGGCTTTCTCTTCTGGCCTGCGGCTTCTCCCCTAAAAGGCGCATCCCCTCTCCATACAAAATAGCTATTTTGACTTTATCAACTAATAATTATATAATTAATTGAAATAACTCAGGGCGAGCGGGGGACGGATGCGCACGCGCTCTGTCCGGGCTTGAGCCGCCCGGGGGATGGGAAGGGGATATCCGGTCGCCTGACCGGGCAAGGATATTGAAATCATGCGGTTACGGAAATTTCCGGCGCATGTGCCAGCAACCTTGGCCCGGATGGCGGCAATTCGGAGCCAGGGAACGGCCGTTCCGGGACGGGTAGCGGCCGTTTCGGGCCAAGTGGCGGCAAATCCGGTCCGGGTGGCGGCAAGCCGGGGCTGGATGACGGCAATTCCCGGACGAATGGCAGCAATTCTGGCCGTCGTTTTTTTCCTGTCGAACCCGGCTTTTTCCGACGCAGGCCAGAAGCCCAAAAAGATTTTCGAGCTCATCTCCCTGGGCGAGCCCGTGGAGATGGTCGTGGGCCGGATGGGCGAGCCCGACATCCGAATGAAAAGCGTTCTGGGCTGGTACAAGCGGGGCCCCGGTTCCGGGGTGTCCGTCATTGTCCACGAGGGGCGGGTCGCCGCCGTTGCCGCCTCCTACCTTCGCCCTTCCTGGATCAAGTTCAGCCAACTCGAAAATATCCTGACGGAAAAATACGGCCAGCCGCTGAATCTCGATATTTTCCCGGCCCAAGCGGTCACGCCCGCGCGGAAGGTTTCGGCGATCCTCCTCGGAAAGGGCCGGGCCGCCAGAAGGTGGCGGGCCGCCACCTACACCATCCGCCTTTTCTGGACGAAGCCCTACAGTCTGTTCCTCCGCTACGACCATCCCACGCTCTGGAAAGCCTATCTCGAGAAAAAAGAGAAGCTAAAACGAGACCTCTAGCCTCCGCTAATCCCCGCTGGAGAGAAAAAACTTCCCCCCTTGCGGGCTTCTCCTCCAACTCCCACATTGGAATCAGACCCTTCCACCGGATCCTCTCCACTCCCCCCCCCAGCCGCCGGGAGTAAGGTATCAATCCAATTTTTCCCGCCGGGCACGGCGGACACCAGTCAAAGGAAAAGAGAGGAGGTACGTCATGAAAGCGGGCGTGTTCTTCACGGGCTCGGGCCCGATTCTGGTCCTGACGACTTACTATTCGCTGGCGGACGATGCGCTGGCGGACAAGCTGGCGTTGAAGGGAATCGACCGCTACATCGCCTACGAGGTGCCCCTTAACCTAGTGCGCGAGCGCTACGGGCCAAAGTTCGGGATGGTGATGGGAGACCTCAAGCAGACGGACGATCTTCGCGTCCTCGACTACAACGGCCATCACGTCCTCCATACGTTCAAGCTGGACGAGTTGGGCGAGACCGTATTTCATCAAGAAAAAGAGAAGGAGAAGGCAATCATCCTGCAAGAATAAAAAAACAAGCGCCTCTCGGGGCGCAATCAACGCACCATGTTGATGGCAGCCTGCATCTCGTCGGCCAGGCGTCTCTCGTCGCCCCCGTGAACGTCCATCGAAACGCCGATGACCCAGGAAGGAGGCTGCTGGGTGTTCTCGGTATGCCAAACCACCCGTCCAAAAAAGCGCCCGATGAAGTTCCCCGAGCGGTGGAGCGTACCCTCGATCACAGAGTTCTTCCCGGGTTTTTTCGATACAACGACCTTGAATCCGCCCGCACTGATGTCTTTCACATCCAGGGGCTTTTCGGAAATCTCGGGCAATACCGTTGAGAGTGGAATTTGATATCGGATGTGGCGGCGCTTATCCGAAAGGTCGCTCATCGGCCATTCCTCCGCTTCTCAATCATTTCCTTCCCGCCGCAATACCCGGCAGGCAGATGATGTCGAAAGCCTGTACAATTCTCATATTCCTTCATTTCAGCCATTTCCTCATACTTTCGTAAACTCTGTCAACGTCGGGAATTGCCCCGCATGTCTACTGGAACGACAGGGCGGAATCCCTTTTCAATTGGGCGCAAACGCGAGGAAACCCTTTTCTGCCCTTCGCTCTCACAACCTGCCAATTTTTCTGAGATTTTTTCTTGGGGAAATTCCGGCGGGGAGGTAATGTAGAGAGCAGGGAGGAATCGATGATGAAAAAAGCGGCGGCCTTACTTTTTTTGTTTCTTACGGGCTGCGCCACGGTTCCGGAGGTGGAGCTGGTAAACGCCACTCCGGAAGAGATCAAGACCGCCGATTACGGGAAGTTTCCGACCGATTACAAGCTGGTCATCGGAAAATTCATGTTGTTGAGAATGTACCGTCCTTCCGGCGCCAAATACGACTTCAAGAGCAACCCGGTAAAAAAATGGGTGCCCGGCCATCCCACGCCTCAATTCGGCTATGGCGTTTGCGTCGACATCAGCGCCCCGGCGGGCGGGGGAAAATTCGAAAAGCCCAGGCCGTACTTTTTCCTGCTCAAAAACAGTGACGTTATTCTTTTCCTGGAAAAGCCGGTGAATTTTTACTGTCTGCCCATCAAACCTCCCGCCATATCCCCCCCGAAAACACCCGGCAAACCATCCGGCAACGAATCCTGACGGACACGATCGGGCCTCCCTCGCTCAGACGTGTCGCCGCCTTTCGTTGAACCAGCCCGCAGCCAGAATCACCAGAACATTCGCCAGGTATGAACTCCAGACGAACCAAGAGGTCAAATAGCCCCAGGCGCTCAGCCCCGAGCCAGGCTGCAGATAGGTGAAGTCCGCCCAGAGGCGAAGGGCCGAAAGTGCGCCCGCGAGGTTCCCGGCCTCGGCCACGCGGCTGCCGACGCGATCATAGGTATAGAACCAGCCGATCACCCCCGCTGCGGCGAGGGAGGGGAGAAAGAGTATCGACCCGGGGCGGGGGACGCCGACCAGGTGAATGAGGATGGCCCCCGCCAGACCGGTGAAGATCATGTGAAATGCGATGCATACGATGAGCCGCGCCCACTTCCGGGTGTCTTTCATACCCCCGTTTTATCCCGTATCTTGTAGCCGTTCCAGTCCCACCCGCGGGCGATGATGCCCGCATTTATATCCGATGGAGGATGTTCTGATGCCCCCTGTCATCCGTCTGTTCATCAAAACGAGCCTGCTCTGCTTCATCCTGACATTCGCCTCGGGCAGCCTCTTCATGCTTTTTAACGCGCTCCAGCTCATGCGCATGCCGAGAGATCTCATCCTCCTTCATGCGCACCTGGGTTTCGTCGGCTGGCTTGGACTCATGGTGATGGGGGTCGCTCTCTGGATGTTCCCCCTGATGAAAGGCGAGCATCCTGAGACGAAGGGACGCTATCCCCTTTCGGCTGTGTACGCGGTGTATTACATGACAGTGGGGGGGCTGGCCCTCCGGATGATCGGAGAACCCTGGTCCTGGCGATCGCCAAATGCCCTGGCGCAGTCTCTCCTCGTGGTCTCGGCACTGGCCCAGCTGGCGGGGGTCATCATCTTCGTTTTCGTCATCTGGCGGCGGGTGCGCGAGGTAACGCCGGGAATCAAATAACCATCCAACAAAAAACGGGCGGCCCCCGGTGAGGAACCGCCCGTCGTGTTTCAATTAAACCGTCCCGGTATTTTCTAGTCGTAGCTTCCCGCGCGGGCGCTGAAGGGGGGATCGCCGCCCTGGTTCCAGACCGTCCACCGTGTGGGGTGAACGATGAAGCGCACGCGGTCCACCTGGGCGACGGGACCGGCCATGAATTTCTTCGATATCTCGGGACCGAGATAGCGCTCGGCGCAGCGGCCGATGAGATCGTGGTCCTTGCCCACGCCTTCGATCAGCTCGACCTCGCCCTCGCAAACCACGGCGGCGTAGGGCGGATCGTCCTTGTCCACGACGATCGAAATCTTCGGGTTCCGCTTCACGATCCGGGTGTGAATACCGGCCGTTTTCGTGCTGATGAGAAACTTTCCATCTTCCCATATGTACCAGATGGGGCGGATCAGCTGGCCCCCGTCTTTCCGCGTCACGGAAAAACGGCACATGCGCTTTTCCGCGAGGAACGAGTCGATAAACGCTTTGTCACCCATTCCGCTCTCCTCCAGATAAATGTTGAGACGGCGCAACCAAGCCCGATCTCCGATGAGCCTCGGCGGCACGCCCGCTATGATTATTCTTGTTCGAAATACTGCCCGTAATGCTCTCGATAAGCTGAGCCTACCTTCCACGCCCCGCGGAATCAACGACCGAGGGCGACGAAAAGCATTCCCGCCACGGTGACCAATACGCCGATCGCCATTGCCGGCCGGATTCGTTCCAGATCACGGATGAGGACGATCGTGAACAGGATGGAAAAAATCGGCGACGAGGTGATGATCGGCGTGACAACGCTGACGTCGCCGTGGAGCACCGCGAGGTTCATGAAAACCTGATTCGCCGAGTTGAGAACCGCCAGCAGGCCAATAACGATGACGGCCGAACGCCCGCCCAACTCGAACAGCTGCGGCGGGGCAACTTTACGGAAACTCAGGAGGACGGGAACGCCGATCAGGTTCGCCCAGGCGACTGTCAGCATTGGGTTCGGAAAGGCGGCGATACCTTTTTTCCGGATGAAAGTGCTGACGCCGAGCGAGAGGGCGCTGGCGAAACCCCAAACAATTCCCCGGTGAAACCACCCCTTCTTGGTGGGCTCGTAGCTGACAAGCATGACGCCGAAGATCACGAAGCCCGTCCCCGCCAGCACGGCCGCGCCAGGACGCTCGCCGAGGAAGACAACGGCGAGAAACAGCGCCAGCAAGGGAGCGGTGGTCA
>CAMYJL010000084.1:10689-12146 GCA_947258645.1 uncultured Nitrospinota bacterium | reverse complement strand
ATCGTCGCCGTCGATGGCGGCCAGTCCTCGGACTTGTTCTTGAAGGAGAGATAGATGAACTCTCCGTCCCCGGTGTTTTTGAATTCGTGCTCCGTTCCGACGGGGATGTGAATGATGTCCCCGGCCGTGACGTTGCGCTCTTCGTCTCCGACCCGGAACCAGGCTGTTCCCTTCTCGACGTTGATAAGCTGCTCGCAGCCGTGAAAGTGCGGCCGGGCCATTTTGCCTGGCTGGCTGACGGAACGGTTCAGGGTGATGTTGTCGCCGATGATGATGCTGCCCTCGGACTGCGAGGGGGCGGCGAGATTTTTCCGGTTCATGTCTTCCCAGCGGAAAAACGGCATTTCGAAAACCTCCCAGAAAATAGATGAAGTGCGTACCTGAATCGGCCAGGCAAATTTCTTATGAATATGACATGCGCGCAAGCGGGGATTCACAAGACCAAACGTTCCGATTTGGCATTCAAGCCGCCAGTTTCACATAACGGAACACAGAGGGAATTCAAGGGCGGCAATACCCGGTCATTTTGCACGAAATGGCCTTTCTTTTTTGACAGTGGTTTGTACACGCCTGTAATATGAGCAAATGAAATCAGACATTTTCTTGGGTGACCGGGGGCCTCATCGGGGGTGAGATGTGCCTGTTTATAGGTTCGCCGGTGGCCCAGCGCGGAGTGCTGAACGACAATCGATTCACAGGGAGATGAATCATGAGAAAAACGATCATTTTTGGGGCAGTTTTCGTCATGGCCGCATCGCTCTTCAGCGCAGTGCCGGCCGAGAGTGCGCCCAAGCAGTTCACGGTGGCGGTGGGAAGTCTCCGGGGCACAATGGGCCGCCTGGGGGCCGGACTGACGGATTTGATCAACAAGAAGCAGAGCGATTTCAAGCTCAGCGTCGTTCCCGGCGGCGGGCGCGCGAACCCCGCCCGCATCGGCGGCGGGGGCGCGGACATGGGCTATTCGTTCTCGAATTTCTCCGCCAACGCTTTGACGGGATCGAAGCCCTACAAGAAGGCGTATCCCAATTTGAGGGGAATCGCCAAGTTCTTCGACTCCTGCTATCACCAATACGCTAGCAAGGATCTGTACGACGCGGGCATCAAAAGCTGGCGGCACATCATCCAATCCAAAAAGCCCCTCAACCTCGCGCCCGCCAAGAAGGGTACCAGCACAGAGTACGTCGCCAGCCTGATCGTGGCCCATTACGGATCGAGCTACAAAAAGCTGACGAAGCGCGGCTATAAGCTGACCTTCCCCGGCGCGGGCGGCATGTCGCGTGCCATTCGTGCCCGGCAGATCGATTTTTATTTCCACAACTCGGGCGACCCCAACGGCGCGGGCATCCAGGCGGCGCTCGGGCGCAACCTCGTTTTTCTGGATATGGAACCCGACGTGAAAAAGCTGCTCGCCGGCCTGGGCTTCACGCCCTGCTCGATCCCCGGCGGCATGTACAAGG
>CAMYJL010000084.1:0-10683 GCA_947258645.1 uncultured Nitrospinota bacterium | reverse complement strand
CCGAAGGAATCGATGGGCCTCTCGGGCGTTCTTCTCACGACCGACAAGATGGACCCGAAAGTCGTCTACAGCATACTCAAGATCGCGAACGACAATCGCAAGCACCTCGGCAACGTTCACAAAATCTACAAAAGGTGGAACGCCAAGGTTGGAAAAACAAACTTGGGGGTCGAGCTGCACCCCGGCGCCAAGCGCTTTTATAAAGAAGCGGGTGTGATGAATTAATTCCGGATAGCCGCCTCCGGGCGGCCCGGTGAATGCAGTCGGAATCAGATCGGCGAAGAAAGGAAAAACATGAACGAGAGCGCCCGGAGAGGACCTCTTGAATGGCTCATTTTTGTCGTGGCCGTGGCCATGTCGGCCTACCACATCCAGATCGCCTATACGGGCGGGTATGAGCCGCTTTTTCAACGTGCGCTTTCTTATCTGTTTGGCTTGACGCTGATTTTTTTGATGTACCGGAGACCGGCCGGAGGAGGGTGGCGAGCCGCCATTGTCGTGGCTCCCATCCTCCTGGCGGTCGTTTCGGCCTTTTATCCGATCTGGGAGATCGAGTATTTCCTGAACCGCCTCTACTACGTCGATCCGCTCAGACTGACTGATTACGTCCTCGGCGTCACCATCATCGTTCTCACCCTGGAGGCTGCCCGGCGGACGATCAACAACGCGCTCCCCCTCATCGCGCTCTTTTTCCTCATCTACTCTTATAACGGCATCGCACCCTATCTCCCCTGGGAGTTTGGGCACGGGGGTGCTTCGTTCGCGCACATCGTCGAACACCACTACATCACCTACGACGGCCTCTGGACGACGCCGATGAGCGTCTTCTCGGTCTATATCTTTCTCTTTATCCTCTTCGGCGCGTTCCTGGAGCGAATGGGGGCGTCGGAATTCTACGTCAAGCTCTCGATGGCGGTCGCGGGGAGGCTCCGGGGCGGGCCCGCCAAGGCGGCGATCTTCGCGAGCGCCATGACCGGCACCATCATGGGCAGCGCGAACGCCAACGTCGTGACGACGGGCGCTTTTACCATTCCGATGATGAAGCGGACGGGCTTCCGGCCCGAGACCGCCGCGGGGATCGAAACGGCCGCCTCGACCGGCGGGCAGATCATGCCCCCCGTCATGGGCGCCTCGGCGTTCCTCATCGTCGAGTTTACGGGAATCTCCTACTGGGAGATCGTCAAGGTGTCGATCCTCCCGGCGGTGCTCTACTTCTTCTCGGTGTACGCCATCGTCCATCTCGAGGCGCGCAAGGGCGGTCTCGTCGGCCTGTCGCGTGATCAGGTTCCCCCCCTGGGCCCCGTGATGAAGCAGGGCTGGTTCTATCTGCTTCCGCCGATGATCATTCTTGCCGTCCTCATGACGGGCCGCCCCGTCCCCTACGCGGGGCTCGCGGGAATTCTTTCGGTGGTGATCCTGGCGGCGCTCAAAGGCGCGCTGATCCTGATCGAGAAAGCGCGGAAGGAGGGCGTCACGGTGGGCGAGGTCCTCGGCGCAATCACGGGGGGTCTTTGGAACATCATTGAGGCGATGGACAAGGGCGCGCGCCAGTCGCTCCCCATCGCGGCCGCCGTCGGCACGGTGGGGCTCATCATGGGCGCGCTCTTCCAGACCGGCCTCGGGCTCAAATTTTCCTCTATGGTGACGGCGCTGGCGGGCGACAGCCTGCTGCTCGGTATCTTCCTCGTGGGAATCGCCTCTTTTGTCCTGGGGATGGGCCTTCCGACGAGTGCGGCCTACATCGTGCTCTCGGTGATGGCGGTCCCGGCCATGCTGGAGCTGGGCGAGTCGGTGGGGCTGAGTCTCCTCGCCGCCCACCTGATCGTTTTCTGGTACAGCCTCGACAGCTGCTTCACCCCGCCGGTGTGCGTCCCGGCCTATACGGCGGCGGGGCTCGCGAACGCGAACCCCTCCAAGGCCGCGTGGGCGGCGTTCATGACGGCGAAGGGGATGTACATCATGCCGCTCATGTTCGCCTTCACCCCCATCCTCATGCTCGACAAGCCGTTCCTGGTGGCCGAGACGTTCGTGGCGGGTCTTCTCGGTTTCATCGCCATTGCCGCCGCCATCGTCGGCCACATGTATTTCCCGATCTCTTTCCCGGTGCGGATGATCCTGGGCGCATCGTCGCTCCTGCTCTTCTGGCCGGGAATGTTCCCGCACTTAACCGGGGGCCTGATCCTGGGTGGGATTTTCGTCATCCAGCGCAAGCGGCTGATGACGGAAGGAGAGCCCGCCGCGCGCCCCGTCGCGCCGCCGCCGCTCGAGCCGGCCTAGCTGGTCAATTCGCCGCTTTCTGAATCGATCCCGATTTCATTTGTTGTCCGGGTTTTGTTTCTATCGCGCCTTGGAGATCCGCCCGGAACGCGGGTGAATTCTTTAACGCTGTCCGGTGCGCTTCGCGCAGAACTCCCGAATATGGACGTAGGCTTCGTCCGAGGCGGCGAGAAGCGCGGGGCCGTAGGGGGTGGCGCCCCGGACGCAGGATTCTCTTAAATGCTCGAAGACGGCCAGCTTCCTCAGCGCCTCCCGGAACTCTCCATCGAGCGTTTTCTCCAGATGCGCCTGATCGGGAAAATCGCCTAAATACCAGGTGTGGTCAATGTCGAAATCCTCGGGCGTGACGCCCCCGGCGTGGAGCGCGCCGTTCATGAGATGGGTGCAGATGTGCATCCGCCCCCACATGATCGACTCGCAGTCTTCCGCCGCGTCGAGTTTTTTCACCGAGCGCTCGAAACGCCCGGCCTTTTCGATGTGGTCTTGCACGTTCAAATTTCGGCACCTTGTATTGCGGAGTTGATTTTCTTTTCCGATCTTTAATACGGATCGTCTTCAGGCGGCGTGTCCGGTGCGGTATCGCCTGCCGCTACACCCTTCAGGCCCCAGGTTGTGTCCTTGACATAGATGTATTCGGCGTCCTGATCCCCGTCTGCCAAGGTGTTGTGGACCGCATTTGCCGGAATGTGGACGACTTCGCCGGGCCCTGCAATCTGGCGCTCGCCCTCGATTTCCACGCGCAGCTTCCCCTCGAGAATGTAGAGGAACTGCTCGCTTGGATGATGGTGCGGTTTTGAACCGGTTCCGGTTTTTTTCGTGCGTTTTCCGAAGAAAATCCGTTCGCCCTTGATCGTCTGCCCGTGGCTGGAGGAAAGCCCGGGGTTATGCTGGACCTCGGGAAGATCTTCGAATCGATACACTGGCATGGTGATCTCCTGTTGGAATCGATAGCCAAAACGAAATTTGTGTGGTCGTCCTCTATGGCCCCCCCCAAAGCGGGGGCTTCGCCGCATCTCCGACGATTTTCAGAAACATTCGTTTCGCCTCGTCAAAACACGCAACGCATTTTTCGATCGTCTCGCGTTCACAGCGTTCTGTCCCCCGGACGTGGCGGGGGCGGATCTCCTCGATGAATTTGAGCGGCCTCATGGCTTTCTGGAGTTCCCCGCCCGGCGATATGCTCAAAAACTTCAGGGGAGGGCGGTCTGTGTGGCCCTGATCCTGCATTTCGTGCGAGACGCCTTCGGCGTGAAGCGCCGCGTTCATGTAGTGCGTGGCGGCGTTCATGCAGGTGTCGATCACCATCTCGTAGTCTTCTTCGAGGTCGAGCTTGCGGAGGGAAGCCTCCAGGCGTCCGGCCTTCTGGATGTGTTCGAAGGGTTTCATGCGTGCCGTCCGATTCGGGGAATGTCAATATCCCGGATAGACTAGCACTCCAGGACGACTTTGACCGCGTTCTCTTTTTTCTGACGGAACACTTCGAAAGCGGATTTGAACTCTTCGAGCCCGAAGACGTGCGAGTTGATCGGGCCGCTGTCGATGCGCCCGCTCTCGTAGGCGCGGATCGCCCGCTCGACGGAATAGTCCCCCTCGCCGCGAACGCCGTAGATGGTGATCTGATCGAGCGGGATCCGGTCGAGCGGGGCCGTCGTGGTCTTGTCGCCCGTGATGCCGAGGAGGAGGACGCGCCCGCCGCGCCGTACCATCCGGATGCACTCCCCTTGAAGCGCGGAGACGCCGGTGGCCTCGACGGTGAGATCGGGCCCGCCCTTCCAGCCGCGCTCGGCGAGGGCGACCTCGATGTCGTCCTTCCCGGCCTGGAGGGTGAGATCGGCCCCGAGGCGCTGTGCGAGCTCGAGCCGCGAGGGGACGGTATCGACGGTGCAGACATCCCCGGCGCCGAGAAATCTGGCGAACTGCATCGTCAGCAGGCCGATGGCCCCCGCGCCGTAGATCAGGACGCGGTCGCCGGTCTCGACGCCGCAGCGCTCGAGCCCCACGATGGCCGTGCCCGCGGTCGTCATGAGCGTTCCCGTGGTGTAGGGCATGCCCTCGGGAAGGCGGTGGAGGAGTTTCACGGGGACGGCGCAGAAATGGGCGAAGCCGCCGTTTACCGTCATGCCGATCTGGCGGTGGAGGGGACGGCGGCCGTAGTTCTCGCAGATGGTGTAGAAGCCGCGCACGCAGTTCCGGCAGCGCCCGCACCCGGCGTGGCTCTCGGTGGCGACGCGGTCGCCCGGCGCGAATTCATCGACCCCTTCTCCCAGCGAAATGACCTCGCCCGTCCATTCGTGGCCGGGAACCAGCGGATAGACCACGCCCGGCATCTTTCCCTCGATGAGGTGAATGTCCGACCCGCAGAAGCTGCACGCCTTCACGCGCACGAGCACCTCGCCCGGCCCCGGCTCGGGCTCCGGCATATCGATCAGTTCATATTCGTGCGGCTTTTCGACGAATACGGCGCGCATGGGTATTCCTCCTTGGAGTCTGAAAAATCTGGGAAGTCTGAATTCTTGATAACCCATCTTGCCGGGAGATGGAAATAGGCCCATATTTAGGATGTTGTTCTCCGAAATATGGGCCTATTTCGGAGTCGTCAAACGGCCCTCCCTCTTTCCTGGCGATCGGCCGTCGATTGATAATTCAGGAATTTCTTGAGGAGAAGGGCGCATGACCGCGGAACCCCTGAAAACTGTTGGAAAAAGCTACCCCCGCGAGGACGCCCCCCCGGGCGTATCGGGCGCGGCAGTCTATGTGGACGATCTGAACCCCCCCGGGGTGCTCTACGGGGCCGTCCTCCGCGCGGGCCGGCCGCACGCGAAAATCCGGCGTATCGACACCTCCCGGGCCGAAAAGATGAAGGAGGTGGCCTGTGTCCTCACCGGGCACGACGTTCCCCGAAACGCCTACGGCCTATATGTCGCCGATCAGCCCGTCCTCTGCACCGAGCGCGTCCGCTACGAGGGCGACCCGGTCGCCGCCGTCTGCGCGGAAAGCTGGGAGATCGCGGAAGAGGCGGCCCGGAAAATCCGCGTCGAGTACGAAGACCTCCCCCTCGTGACCGATCCCGAAGAAGCGCTCCGGCCCGGGAGCCCGGTCCTCCACGAGTCCAACCCGGGGGGGAATCTGATCCTCGAATGGAAGGTCCGCCGGGGGGAGATGGAAGCGGGTTTCGCCGAAGCGGATTTCATCGTCGAGGAGCGGTATTATTCGCGCCCGCAGGAGCATGCCGCCATCGAGCCCCACATCTGCATGGGCGAGGTGGATCTGTCCGGGAAGCTGACGGTTTACATCTCCTCCCAGACGCCCTACATCATCCGCGCGAACCTGAGTAAGGTGCTTGACCTCCCCATGTCGCGCGTCCGCGTCGTGGGCTGCAAGGTGGGCGGCGGCTTCGGCGGCAAGCATGAGATCATGCTCGAGCCCTTCGCGGCGCTCTGCGCAATGAAGACGAAAAGGCCGGTCAAGTTCCGCATGAGCCGCGAGGAGGAATTCACCGCCTCGACCATCCGCCATTCGCTCATCATGGACTACAAGACCGGCGTGACGAAGGAAGGGAAGATCACCGCCCGCGCGCTCAAGTTCATCCTCGACGGCGGCGCCTATGTCTCCTTCGGCGAGACCACCGCCTCGAAGGCGGCGCTCATGGGCGCGGGCCCCTACCGGATCGACAATCTATCGGTGGACGCCTCGCTCGTCTACACCAACAACGGAATCGCCGGGGCCGTGCGCGGATTCGGCGTGACCCAGACGACCTACGCCTGCGAGTCCCACATGGACACCATCGCCCGCCGAATCGGGATGGACCCGCTGGATTTCCGCCGCTACAACGCCATCCAGACCGGCGACCCCGCGCACAGCGGCGACCCCATCCGGAGCTGCGGCTTCGCCGAGACGCTCGAGACGGTCAGCCGAACCGTCGATTGGCCCTCGATTGGCGGGGGGAAGCTCTCCGCCTGCGGAACGAAGCGCCGGGGCCGGGGTATCGCGGCGATGATCTATCCGGTCGGCTTCACGGCGACGAACAACCCGAGCGCCGCCTTCGCCCGCGTGAACGAAGACGCCACCCTCACCATCTGGACCGGGGCGGTGGACATGGGGCAGGGGGCGCACACCGTCCTGCGCCAGATTGCCGCCGAAGAACTCGGCGTGAGCCTGGAGCGGGTCCAGATTGTCTCGGGCGATTCCGACATCGCGCCGATGGACCTGGGCTCGGTGGCGAGCCGGGTGACGCACATCGCCGGGAACGCGGTGAAAAAGGCGACCGGCCAGGTCCGGAAGATCCTTCTCCGCAAGGTGTCCGGCATGATGGAGGTGTCGGAAGAAGATGTGTATTTCGAAGACAACGTCGCCCATATCGCCGGAACGCCCGCCCGGAGCATTCCGCTCGCCGAGGTGGCGCTCAAGTGCCACAAGGACGGGGAGATCATCGTCGGCGAGGGCAGCTACAACCCGCCCAACCTTCATCTCGATAAATCCACCGGCCAGGGGAAGCCCTACGACTGTTATGTGTTCGCGACCCACGCCGCCGAGGTCGAGGTGGACGTGGAGACGGGCGAGTACGAGGTCTTGCGCCTCGTGGCGGCGCACGATGTCGGCCGCGCGGTGAACCCGATGAACATCGAGGGCCAGATCGAGGGCGGCTCGCTGCAGGGCTACGGTTTCGGGATGATGGAGCGCATTCAGTTCCGGGACGGCATTGTCCAGAACCCCAACTTCGATGATTATCTGATCCCCACCGCGCTCGACACGCCGGGCCGGATGACATCGATCATCATCGAGACGGAAGAGCCGAGCGGACCCTTCGGCGCGAAGGGGGTGGCGGAGCCCGCGCTCAACCCGACGACGCCGGCCGTTTTGAACGCGATCTTCGACGCCGTCGGCGCGCACATCACCGATCTTCCGGCGACGCCGGAGGCGGTCCTCCGCGCCATGCCGAACGGAAAAAACGGAAACGGCGCGGGCTGAAGGGGGAGCTCTGTCTCCCGTTCGACGCTCCGCGCCGCCCGGATATTTTTGTATCAATCTCTCAGCCTGCGTGATAAAAGGGTTTGGCGAGGCCATGGGCTGTGCTGCGTGCGACATTCGGCTCATCTCTCTTGCCCCGCCGAAATTCCGTCCTCCCCCAATCGCTCGCGTTTTTTTGGGAATGTATCCCTTGCCGATCGCGACGCGTCTTTTCTATGAGGGAACCTATGCTGAACGCCTCCGACGCCGCCTGCGCCTTTATCTCGGAACTGCTCACCGCCTCGGAAGCTCCCGATGAGTCCGCCGTGCGATTCGTGCTCGAAGAGAACCAGCTGTCGATGAAGCTGGACGAAAAGAAGCCCGGCGATGAGACCTTCGATCACGATGGGAAAACCGTTTTGCTGGTCGATGCGGAAATGTCGCAGGTTCTCGACGGGAAAACGCTCGATGTCGAAGATACGGAAGAAGGGCCGCAGCTCATGATGACGTAGGGCAAGCGCTGCGTTTCAGTTGCTCGCGAGTATGATATGAACTTTCCGGACCTTCCGCGGAAGCGTTTTTCCGTTTTCGGATGAAGCGTCCGCGGCGACTTTCGGCCCCCTGCGCGCCTACCGCGCGGGGGCGGAATTTGGTATAAAATCCCTTCAAAACTTCAGCAAAAAAATACCGGATCGTCTGAAATCCCCCAGTTTTTGGATGTTGGTGAGGGATTTGTGCGCCAGATGGTGGCCGCCGCAGGGCACGGTGGAATGAAAGTGCCTTTTGCCGGTTTTACCGCATACCCGCCGTCATTTGCGGCTCTCAAGAGGTAGGGGCAAGTGCGAAACCTGGAGCGGAATATTTCCTGGCTGCTGCTGCTTGTCCTGACGCTCATGCTCACCGCCCAGGTGATCGCCCGCTTCATCTTCTTCACCTCCATCGGCTGGATTGAAGAGTTCTCCCGCATCGTCTTCATCTGGTACATCTACATTTCCATCAGCTGGATCATCCTTCAGGGAAGGCACATCCGCGTCAACGTGCTCGACATGGTGCTGCCGAACGCATGGAAGCAGCCGTTCTATATGCTGGCGGATTTCATCTGGCTCCTCTTTAACATCCTGATGACGTATTACGGATACCGGTTCGTCATGAGCGAGGTCGAGGTATATTCCGAGACCGCCATCCTCGAGATACCCGAAGCCATCGTTCACGCCATCATCCCGATCGGCTTTGCGCTCATGACGATTCGCCTCGCGCAGCACATGATCCGGGTCTACCTCCACGGCGAGCCCGAGGTCGTATTCGATATCGAGCGGACGGAGGAGGAACTCTGATGAACATGCCCCTCCTTCTCCTCGGCTCGCTGGCGGTTTTCCTGATCCTCCGCGTTCCCATCGGGATCGGCCTCGGCATTTCTTCGGTCCTCGTGTACTGGGTCACGGACGAGCGGTTCGAGAGCCTCGCGCTTTCCTACTACGACGGGCTGGACAAGTTCCCCTTCATCGCCGTGCCGATGTTCCTCCTCGCGGGCGCGCTGATGGAAAAGGGGGGGATCAGCAAGCGCCTGATCTCGGTGGCGGACTGCTTCGTCGGCAACGTCCGGGGCGGTCTCGCGCACGTGACGATACTCGCCTGCATGCTCTTCGCCGCCATCTCCGGCTCGGGGCCCGCCACAACGGCCGCCGTGGGCGGGCTGATGATCCCGACCATGATCCGGCGAAACTACGACCGGAACTATTCGGGCGCCGTCTCCGCCTGCGGAGGCACGCTCGGCATCCTGATACCGCCCAGCATCGCCCTCATCGTGTACGGCGTCAGCTCTGACCAATCGGTCACGCGCCTTTTCATCGCGGGCTTCCTGCCCGGCGCCATTCTCGGGGGGATGCTGATGATTTGCGCCTCGATCATGGCCCGCTTCAGCACGGCCGACCCAGGCGGCGAGCCGTTCTCCGTGGATCGGACGCTCCGGACGTTCTGGGAGTCGAGATGGGCGCTCATGGCCCCCGTCGTCATTCTGGGCGGCATCTACGGCGGATTCGTCACGCCGACCGAAAGCGCCGTGATCGCCGTCCTCTACGGCTACGGGATCGGCCGGTTCGTCTACCGGGAGCTGGACCGGGTCAAGACGCGCGAGTGCCTGGAGACCGCGACCCTGATCACAGGGACCATCGCCATCATTTGGGGGGCGTCGCTTTCGTTCGGCGAGCTGATCACGATCCACCGGATCCCCCAGCTCGTCACCGCGTTCATCCAGAGCATGACAACTTCGCCGTTTCTCATTCTCGTGATGATCAGCGTGTTCCTGACGTTCGTCGGCATGTGGCTGAACACGATGGCCCAGATCATCATCCTGACGCCGCTCTTTCTGCCCGTCATCCGGTCGGTGGGGATCGATCCGATTCACTTCGGGATCATCTTCGTGATGAATTGCGAGATCGGGTTTCTGACGCCGCCGCTCGGCACCAGCCTGTTCGTCGCCCTGGGCATCGCGCACACCACGCTGGGCGCCATCGCCAAGGCCGTCCTTCCGTTCATCCTCACCATGTTCCTGAGTATTCTTTTGTTGTCGTATTTCCCTGGTCTGACTCTTGTCCTCCCGAACCTGATACTCGGCAGGTGACAAGAGAAAGAGAAAAGGAGGTTTCCGATGAGCACCATCAAGAAAGGAATCACGCTGGTTCTCGCAGTTGTTCTGGGCCTCGCCCTCTCGCTGGCCCCCGCGCCGAAGGCCGAGGCGGCCAAGGCGGCGCGGTTCGCCCACAACATGCCCCCCAAGCCCCAGCTTCTGTATCACGGCGCGGCGCTGACGTTCAAGAATTACCTGAACATCTACACCAAGGGAAAATCCGACATCCAGATTTTCCCCTCCTCGCAGCTCGGAAAAGACAAGGTGGCCGCGAAGAAGGTCCAGCTCGGCTCCATTCAGTTCCAGATCGTCGCGTCGAACAACATCACCGCCTTCGATCGCCGGCTGGACATCTTCACGCTCCCCTTCATGTTCAGCAGCTTCAAGGGCGCGGCCAAGGTGTTCGACAGCGACATCGGCGAGCAGATCGCCGAGAACTTCCGCAAGAAGTCCGGCATCCGGATCCTCGGCTTCATCGCCACCGGCTTCCGCAACATGATGAACAGCAAGCACCCCATCATGAAGCCGGCCGACCTGGGCGACCTCCGCATGCGCATCGCCAAGAACCCGATCATGGTCTCGACCTACCAGTCGCTCGGCGGCAGCACGATCGGCATGGCGCCCACCGAGCTCTTCAGCGCCCTGAGCACGAAGACCGTGGACGGCCATGACGGCGGCTCCAGCTGGGCCTGGGCCATGAATCTCTACGAGGTGCAGAAATACCTGTCGGTCACCCGCCATCAGCTCGTGGCCGGGGCGTTAATCGTCAACGACAAGTACTTAAGCAGCCAGCCGAAGGACGTTCAGAAGGCCATCGTGCGGGCGGCCAAGGA
>CAMYJL010000083.1 GCA_947258645.1 uncultured Nitrospinota bacterium | reverse complement strand
CGCCGATGGGGATATCGTGCTCGGATTTGCAGGCGATGGTGCAAGCATGACAGCCGATGCACTGATTGAGGTCGATGGCCATCGCGTACTTCATGCAATCTCTCCAGGCTCAGCGGGAGTCCCACGCTCTTGGACGTGCTTATTCGAAAACCTGCTATTAGCCGTTGGTTTCTTTTGTTTGCCTTGCGGAAGAGAGAGCAAACCCCGGACTTTACGAGGCTTCAGGGATTCAAAAAAAAAGCTCATAACGATTCGAAAGGGCCCACCCTTCCCTTTGCGAGAGGGGTGGATAGAGATTCATCTCTCTCTCGAAACATTCTCTTGATTCGACAAGGTGGCCGCAAAATAAAGGGTTGGGAGAAAAGTGTCAATTCTGAAGAATCGTTCGGGGCGCTCAGATTTAATTGTTTTATGTGTACTTTTTTTGTCAGGAATTCGTGAGTGTTACATAAAGAAGATAATTGGGAATTGATGTCCCACTTTCGGGGGATGGAAGGAGCGGAGGGTTACGGCGTGTCAACCTTGGGGAAAATCTGATCGAGAATTTCATTCACCGGCGCCAGGGTGAACGGGAGGTTGTTTCTGGCTTCGCCCGAGTCTTCCAGAAATTCGTTAAACAAAGTTTCAATAACAACCTGATTGGCGCCCGTGTGGGGAGAAAATCCGCTGGCGATCCAAATGGCCAGCTTCGCCGCCGCCTTGGGGATGGGAAGATTTTTGGGACGCTTTCCGATGCGTGCGGCTACCCGGTGGACCAGATTGGCGTAGGTAAGCGTCTCGGGCCCCGCGAGGGTGATGGTGCGCATGGGCCTGGGATTGGCCGACAACGCCCAGTCGATAGCGGCGACGACATCCGATTGGGAAACGGGTTGGATGCGAACGGTGCCTCCGCCGATGAGTGGCGTAAGAGGCGCCCGGGCGAGCCGCAAGATCGTTTCGAGCGAGGGGTTTCCCGTGCCGAGGATCATCGGTATGCGAAAAATAGCACCGGCGAAGCCCGCATCCCGGATGATTTGTTCTGCGATCCCTTTTGTCTGGAGATACGGATTTTTCGAGTCCGGATCCGCTCCGGGATGACTCAGGAAGATAAAGCATTTGATTTTTGCGGCGACGGCGGCCTCCACCATGGCCTTTGTGGGCGACACATTGGCTTCTTGCAGATTTTCGCCCCGCCTGGGCTTGAGCGCCCCGACGAGGTGAACGACGGCATCGGCCTCTTCCACCCCCTCTTTCAGAGAATCCGGGTTCTGATAATTGACCTCCATCAACTCCGCGGCCAGGGGTCTGAGGGGGTCGGCTTTTTTCATGTCCCGGACCAACGCGCGAATCCGGGTTGGAACATTTTCCGAGCTTTGGCTGTAAAGCCGGATGAGGCTCTGACCGATCGCGCTGTTTGCCCCTGAAATGACGATATCGATGGGTCAACTCCTGGAATGAAGACGGTCTCGCCGGCGGGGACGAGAGCAGATGGTGTACCGCATTTTGGCCCGGCCGGGAAAGTGGGGGGCGCTCCTTCCATATTATTACGATTTCCCGCCCAGGAAAGCGACGAGGGACTTCCCCGTAGGGGCCTTATTCTCTTTATAATCCCGTTCTGAAGGAATTTTTCAACAATATTATTTTCCGGCTGTGGGTGCGCAAGTAGCGAGGAATATCCCCGGTTTTAAAATTTTCATTCCTGGTTCGATGGTTATCCATCGATCACGTGGAAGTGGCGCTCCTGAGGAATGAGTTGTTCCCATCCGCCTTTTTTCACGATGACGGAATATTCGATCTGGTAGCCTCCGAAGCCAATCGTCCCGATAGGCGCCTCAATGTTGATGACGGCGTTTTCGGGCAGCGGAATCTCTGACGTCGACGGCAGGAAGGGCTGATCGTATTTCGCTTCGTCCGAGAGGATGAAGGGGAATTCGCGTGCTTCCAGACCGATGGTGTGGCCGGCGAAGGGGCTGGTGAATTCGGGAAACCCCGAGCTCCGTATGCCGTCCCGAAGGGCGTGATATATCTGCTGGCCGGTGCATCCTTCCTGGATGACTTCGAGCGCGCCGTGAAATCCGGCCTCCACCGCTTTCCATTCTTTTTGGGCTTTTTCCGGCGGTTCTCCGATGCTGCCGCAGGAGCCGGTATCGGCGTTGTAGTTCTTGAAAAAGAGCCCGGCGTCGAACATGAAGAGGTCGCCTTTTTCGAGCTTTCGCCCGGTCGGCGGAAAGATGAAGGCGCTCCTGGGGCCGCTGTTGAAATGAAACCAGTGCCACATTCCGCCCGGCCGGGCGACGTTCTGCCGCCATATTTCGGCGACTTCGTTCTCGGTCATCCCGGCGCGAAGATTGGCGAACACCTGGGAGATGGCGTCCTCGTTCACCTGGGCGGCGGCTTTGAGGCGGTCGATTTCCTCGGGCGTTTTGATGAGGCGGATCATCAGAAAAAGGTTGGCCCCGGGGATAAACTCGCATTGGGGAAGCTTTTCTTTAAGAGCGCCGAAGAGGGCGGGCGGGCAGCCTTCATCGTCCAGGGCGATTCGTCCGCGCGTAATGCCCCGGGCTTTGAGGGCGGCGAGCAGGGCGTCGAGAATCGTCTTGTGCCTTGCCGCGCTTTCGGTCAGTTCGGTGTAGCGTTTTTGCTCGTCATCCCGAGGGGTGAAGCCGTCGGGGAATATCACCGCGGTGGGCCCGCCGTAGCTGTAGCACCGTTCGGCATATCCCCCGAAGGCCGCATAGTAGGTGTTGTCGGATCGGGTGAGGATGAGGTCGGTGCCTGCGCTCGGGTCGTTGGTCATGACGGCGTAGCTCTGGAGGCTCCGGTAGACGCGCTGGGCCCAGCCCACGTGTCCCGTCAGGTAGGTCACGTTCTCCAGAGTTGTACCGATAATGGCGGTCAGGTTGTGTTCTTCCATGAGGGTGAGCGCACGTTCTTTGTTGAGGAGCATGATTTCCTCCAGGTTCGGGATAAAGAGAGATTCCTTTTAGGATAATTCTTGAAATTACACCAAGAATCGCCGGAAAACCAGATGGAATCTGGCCGAAACGTGTTGGAGAAAATGGCGAATGAGGCATATATAGGAGGTTAGGGGTTGCCGGGAGTTCCTGCGGGCGCCCGCCATCTTGAATTTTGGAGAGGCCGATGATGCAGCTTGACCGCGTTGGGGCCGAAAAGCTGCTCTACGAATGGACGGAGGGTGAGGGCCTGCGGGCTCATGCGAGAGGTGTTGAGGCCTGTATGAGGGCCTATGCCCGCAAATTCGAGGAAGATGAGGAGTTGTGGGGGCTTACGGGTCTTCTTCACGACTTCGATTATGAAAAACACCCTGACCCGGAAGAGCATCCCCAGGTGGGTTGCCGGGTTCTCGGGGAGTTGGGCTATCCCGAGCAGATGCTTCAGGCCATTTTGGGCCACGCGGAGTATCTGAATGTCCCCCGGGAAAGCCGGATGGCCCGGACGCTGTTTGCCGTGGATGAGCTGGTGGGGTTCATCACCGCCGTGGCGCTGGTCCGCCCCAGTAAGGATGTCCGGGAGGTTCAGCCCAAAAGCGTGAAAAAAAAGTGGAAAGACAAGGCCTTCGCCAGAGGCGTCAACCGGGAAGACATCGAAAAGGGGGCGGATGAACTGGGCGTACCGCTGGCGGACCATATATCCTTCACCCTGGAGGCAATTCAGACCGTTGCTTCCGATTTAGGGCTCGATGGCTCGAAGAATTCCTCGCCAATCTTTCAGAATAGCCAGAACGGGGAGATTTGATTGACGTTGCCATCTTATTTCAGAGATAATTCGCCGTTGCGTTCATGCTGTTGAAAAATCAAAAGTTGGCAGAATTTTAACAACGGGCGTTTTAATCTGGACTGGATTGTATTGGCCAAATATGCCCTGTCCGATGAATATGTCGAGGGGGCTTGGGGTATCACAAGTAACCGCTAGAAGGGCTAATGGAAAAAATGGATGATAATTCGAGTAATGGTTCTCCGGAGAAGGAAGTCGTAGAAGTTGAATCGGTAACCATTCGTTTCGCCGGAGATTCCGGCGATGGCATGCAGCTTACCGGGGATCGGTTTACGAGCGCCTCGGCGCTGGCCGGAAACGATCTCAGAACTTTTCCGGATTTTCCCGCAGAAATTCGTGCTCCAATTGGAACGCTCGCCGGTGTCAGTGCCTTTCAGATTAATTTCAGCAGCGAGGACATTCATACCCCTGGCGATGCGCTCGATGCGCTCGTCGCCATGAATCCGGCTGCGTTTAAGGCCAATATCGGCGACCTCAAGCGCGGCGGTATTCTCATCGTCAACACGGACAACTTCACGGAGAAAAACTTCCAGAAGGCGGAGATAGATTCCAATCCGCTGGATGACGAAAAGCTGCGTGGCAACTACCAGGTTTTCGAGGTGAATGTCACGGATCTGACGCGCAGAGCCCTTGAGGACATGGATCTCCAGTCGAATCTGGCCGACCGGTGCAAGAATTTCTTTGCGCTCGGCCTGATGTACTGGATGTATACCCGGCCGATGGAGCCGACCAAGGAATGGATAAAGCAGAAATTCGGAAACCGCTCTGAGATTGTCGAGGCGAACACCCGGGCGATGGAGGCGGGATACCATTTCGGTGAAAACACGGAAGCGATGGCCAGCCACTACATTGTACCCGAGGCCACCTATCCGGCGGGAACCTACCGGAGCATTTCCGGCAATGTCGCCGTTGCCTATGGCTTCATCGCCGCCGCCCGCAAACTGGGGTTGACGCTTTTCTGGGGCGCCTACCCGATTACCCCCGCCAGCGATGTTCTTCACGAACTCTCCCGGTATAAAAATTTCGGCGTTCGCACCTTCCAGGCGGAAGACGAGATCGCCGCGGTCTCTTCGGCGATTGGCGCTTCTTACGCAGGCGCGCTCGGGGTCACATGTTCGAGCGGGCCGGGAATCGCGCTGAAGGGCGAGGCCATCGGGCTGGCGGTGATGACCGAGATCCCTCTCGTGGTTCTCAACGTGCAGCGCGCGGGGCCCAGCACGGGAATGCCCACAAAAACAGAACAGTCCGACCTCCTGATGTCCATGTATGGGAGGAACGGCGAGAGCCCTGTGCCGATTCTCGCCGCCAGCACACCCTCCGATTGCTATGATGTGGCCATCGAAGCCTCGCGCATTGCAGTGAAATACATGACGCCCGTCATGCTCCTGAGCGACGGGTATCTGGCGAACGGGTCGGAACCCTGGCTCATTCCCGCCGAGGCCGATATTCCGGAGATGAAGGCGGTGTTTCGCGAAGATCCGGAAGGATTCATGCCCTACGATCGCGACCCGGAGACGTTGTCCCGCCCGTGGACGATTCCGGGAACCCCGGGTCTTCAGCATCGAATCGGGGGGATTGAAAAGCAGGACGGTTCGGGGAACATCAGCTACGAGCCGGAAAACCATGATCACATGGTTCGTTTGCGCGCTGAGAAAGTGGCTGGAATCGCGAAAGATATCCCGCCGGTGGAGGTCATGGGCGAGGATAGCGGGAAGGTGCTTGTCGTCGGCTGGGGCGGGACATTCGGGGCCATTGCGGCGGCCGTCGAGGCGCTTCAGGCGAGGGGCGCTTCGGTCTCGCAGGTACACTTGCGGTATCTGAATCCCTTCCCGGCCAATTTCGAAGAGGTGATGCGTAAATTCGACAAGGTTCTGGTCCCGGAGCTGAATCTGGGTCAGCTTGTTAAAGTAATCCGTTCCGAGTATGTCATCGATGCAATCAGCTACAGCAAGGTGCAAGGGAAACCTTTCATGGTCAGTGAGCACATTACCAAAATCGAGGAGCTTCTCTAGTCGTGGCAACCGAGACGAAGACAAACGGAGTTGGACTCAAGCTATCGCGCAAAGATTTTCAGTCCGATCAGACGGTTCGCTGGTGCCCCGGATGTGGAGACTACTCCATTCTGGCGGGCGTGCAGAAGGTGTTGCCCGAACTCGGGTTGCCCCGGGAGAAATATGTATTTGTCGGGGGTATCGGGTGTGCTGCCCGTTTCCCCTATTACATGAACACCTACGGATTTCACACCATACACGGGCGCGCTCCGGCTTTCGCTACCGGCATCAAGGTCGTCAATCCCGAGCTTTCGGTATGGGTCATTACCGGGGATGGCGACGCACTGAGTATCGGCGGCAACCATTTGATCCATGCCATGAGGCGCAACATCGGCATCAACATCCTTCTTTTCAACAACCGGGTGTACGGATTGACCAAGGGCCAGTATTCGCCCACCTCCCAGGTGGGCACGAAAACAAAATCGTCCCCGGTGGGTTCTATCGACTATCCGCTTCATCCGATTTCCCTCGCAATCGGCGCGGAGTGCACTTTCATCGCCCGCACGGTGGACCGGGACCAGAAGCACATGGCGAAAATTCTGGAGATGGCGGCAAGGCACGAGGGAACGTCCTTTGTCGAAATTCTCCAAAACTGCATCGTCTTCAACGACGGCGCCTGGCATCAGTACACCGAGAAGGGATTGAAGGAGCAGAACGTCCTTTACCTGGAAGAGGGCCAGCCTCTTGTTTACGGGTCCGAGGATGATCGGAGGGGCATTCTAATCAATGACTTTAAATCGGAAATCGTTTCCGCCGATTCTCCCGGCATCGCGGTTCATCGGGAAGACGACGAGGATGGCGCCTACGCCCACTTGTTGAGCCGTATTGAGGTGAACGGCGGTCCGATGCCGATAGGGATTTTCCGCAATTTCCAGCGGCCGCCCTACGAAGCGATGTTGGAAGATCAGGTGACTGCTGCTCAATTGCAGAAGAAAATGAGCGTTGACGATCTCCTCCATAGTGGGGACACCTGGGAGCACAAATAAACCGGGAAATATTGAGAGGCCGCCGGCTCATCGGGCTGGCGGCTTTTCTTTTTTGGGGCCGGAGGTCACTCCGATGCCTGTCATGGACACCAGCATATCATCCCGTGGGTTCATCCTTTTTCTGGTT
Source organism: uncultured Nitrospinota bacterium (assembly GCA_947258645.1). Classification (GTDB taxonomy): domain Bacteria; phylum UBA8248; class UBA8248; order UBA8248; family UBA8248; genus CAMYJL01. The sequence continues at coordinate 3,808 of CAMYJL010000083.1, read as the reverse complement.
CACGCTCACCCGGACGATGAATGCAGCGGCACGGGCGGGCTCCTCGCCCGCTCGGCCCGGGAGGGCCATACCTCCGTTCTCATTACGTGTACGAACGGCGACCGTGGCGAGGTGAAGGGGTTGCCATTCCTCCATCCTAAGAAGAGCGCCGAGGATCGCCGCCGTTTGGCGGAAGTCCGTCAGTGGGAGCTTGAGCAGGCCGCGGAGATTCTCGGAATCACCCACCTCCATCAACTCGGCTACAGCGATTCGGGCATGGACGGCTGGGAGAGCAACGTGCAGTCCAATGCCTTTGCGAACGCGGATCTGACCGAAGCGGCGGAGAAAATCGCGCGTCTCATCCGGCAATACCGGCCGGAGGTATTCATCACTTATAACGAGCAGGGGGGATACGGGCACCCGGATCACCTCATGACGCACCGGGCGGCGATGGCTGCCCTCGAAATCGCCGAAGATGAAATCCGTCTCCGGGATTCGGGTCTTGCCCCCTGGCGGGTGCGTAAGGTTTACCACACGGCCTGGGCACGCTCGCAGTTGCTGCGCACCTGGTGGTGGATGAGTCGGCTGGGGAGAAAAACGCCGCTGGACGATCCCGATTTCGACGAGTCGAAATACGGCACGCCGGACGAGATGATCACGACGCAGATCGATATCAATCCTGTCCGGAGAAAGAAAATGCGCGCTTTGTTTACGCACAAGAGCCAGATGGGCGGCAACTTTTTCTGGTGGTTCTTCCGCCTGGCGGGAAGGTGGGTCTACAAACAGGAAAGTTTCGTCTGCGTCCGTAGCGATGTGCCGGTCAGAAAGGGCGAGCGTTCCGTTTTTGAAGGGCTCTGAAGCTACCCTGATGATGAAACCGGCCGGCTGACCTCGATGAGAAAGCCGTTCGGATCGCGCAATAGAAACATGCGCACGCCCCAGGGGGCGTCCCGCGGAGGAGAGAGAATCTCGGCCCCCTTGCCGAGAAGGTTTTCATGTGCCTCGTCGACATTGGCCGCTTGCAGGGTGAGAATGACGCCCGACCCGCGAGGCTCCGATATCGGGTCAAGACCCCAGGCCCGCATCTCGTTTTCGGCGATGGGCGCGTGGATAACGAGAGAGACTCCGCCCGCCTCATAACGGATGTGGTCTGCCATCACGCTGGTTTCCTTTAAGCAGAGCTTCTCGGAATAGAATTTCCGGGAAGCCTCCAGGTTTCGGCAGATCAGGAAAACGGTCTGCAGACCTTCGAACATTTCTTCCGGTCTCCTGCATGATTTGTTGTTTCCGGGCGATCTCACACGGATCCTGCGGGAGGAAGCGCCGGCCGGCAACCCGGTGAGGCGGAAAACGCCTCCTCGTTTTGACACCGCCGGCCATCCCATCTAAAACGATTTCATCCAGAGACAGCGGTTCATCTCGACATCATCCGGAGGATTCTCATGAACGAGAAGATTGGCTTGGTGGGCGTCGGCTTAATGGGCACCGCCATGAGCGAAAAATTTATTGACGCGGGCTACGAAGTGCGGGGCTACGACATCGATACGAAGCGCCTGAACGATCTCGAGGAGCGGGGCGGGAAAGCGGTTTCTTCGCCGGGGGAGGCCGCCAGCGGGGCCGGGATCGTCATTCTCTCCCTGATGACGAGCGATATCATTCGCGGGGTCATTTTCGGGAAAGACGGAATCGCCGAAACAAATCCGGAAGGCCTTCTGGTTGTCGATACCTCGACCTCTCGGCCGGAGGATTCCATCCAGAATGCGGAGGATCTGAAGGCCCGCGGGATCGCTTTCGTGGATGCGAGCCTGAGCGGATCGAGCCCCATGATTCGGGAAAAAAATATCGTCGCCATGGTCGGTGGGGAGAAGGCCGATTTTGAACGCGTGAAGCCCCTCCTCGAAACCATCGCCCGGGCGGTCTATCATCTGGGTCCCCACGGCGCGGGCGCGCGGACCAAGCTCATCGTCAACCTCATTCTCGGGCTGAACCGCCTCGCGGTGGCCGAGGGGCTCGTGCTCGGCATGAAGTCCGACATGGACATGGAGATGCTTCTCACCGTCCTCAAGGACAGCTTCGCCTACAGCAAGGCGATGGCAAACCGGGGGGAGCGGATGATCAAGGCGAATTACGACGACCCGATGTCCCGCCTCAGGCAGCATCACAAGGACGTGGGCCTGATGCTGGAGCAGGGGGAGAAGCAGGGCTCGCCCATGCTCCTGACTTCGGTGTTGAAGCAGGTTCTCGTGATGGCCGAGGAGAACGGGCAGGGGGATTGGGACACGGCATCCAGCATTGAAGTCCTGCGCCGGATGGCGGGGATTCCCTCCCGGTAACTGAGTCGGGACAACGAAGGAGACGGAATATGGTCCAGGAACTTTCGCCCGGAGCGCTCCAGGGGCTGATGGCGGGGGATGAGCCCCACGCCGTGATCGACGTGCGAGAGCCGATGGAGTTTCACGGGGAGCAAATTCACGGCACGACGAGCCTTCCCCGGGGCTGGCTCGAATTCCGGATCCGCACCCTCGTTCCGGTCAAAGACACGGCGATCGCGCTGGTGGGCGATGGGGACGCGCGGGCCGAACGGGCGGCGGAGACCCTGGAGCGCCACGGCTATACCGGGGTTCGCCTGCTCTCCGGCGGCCTTCCGGCCTGGAAGGCGGCGGGCCTGCCGACAGTCAGCGGGACGAACGTTCCCAGCAAGGAATTCGGAGAGCTTGTCCTGCACGAAGACCATCTTCCCGAGATCGAAGTGGATGAACTCCACGGCTTGATCGAAGGGGGCGGGCTGCTTCGTATTTTCGACTCGCGGACGGAAGCGGAGTACGAGCGTTTTTCCATTCCGACCGGGAGGAGCCTTCCCGGCGGGGAACTGATTCTTCACGCCTGGGACTTGGATCAGGACAGGGAATCCGATCTCATCGTCAATTGTGCGGGCCGCACGCGGAGCATCATCGGAACGGGCACCCTTCATAAACTGGGCGTGCGCCACGCGCGGGCGCTCCGGAACGGCGGGATGGGGTTCATACTGGCCGGCCTCCCGCTGGACAACGGAAAACCCAGCGAAATCCCCACGCCCTCGGAGGAGAGCCGGCGGCATGGGGAAGAGCTTGCAAAACGGTTGGCCCAAGAGGAGGGCATCCCCTCCATTTCGGCGGATGAGCTGCGCGCTCTTCAGGAGAAGTCGGACCGGGAGACGCTCTACCTGCTCGATGTGCGCTTGAGCCCCGAATACAAGGCGGGTCACATTCCGGGCGCGATCTCGATTCCGGGCGGCCAGGCGGTCCAGCGCACGGACGAGGTCGCCGCCGTCCGCGCGGGCACTGTCGTGACGTATTGCGATACCGGCGCCCGGGCGACGATGACGGCCTACTGGCTGAGGCGAATGGGGCTCCCAAAGGTTTTTTTCCTCCGGGGAGGGCTGTCCGAATGGGAGGGGGCCGGGCTGCCGGTTGACCGTTCCGAGGTGGCTGCGGATGGAGAGAGCCCCGCGGCTTCGGGCGAGCCGCTCGGTCTGACGGCGGCGAAAGCGGCGTCGAAGGCATTGTCTCCAGCCGAGGCGCTGGCGCGGGTGGATGCGGGCGCTTTCGCTCTGGATGTCGATCTGAGTCCCGGCTATCGGGAGGGTCATCTTCCGGGCGCAAGATGGGTTTCCCGGGCGTTTCTCGAAGAGAAAGCTGCAGAATTTTGCCCCGCCCGCTCGCAGCCCCTACTCGTCAGCTGCCGCGACGGTGTGCGCTCGGCGCTTTCCGCTGGGACGCTCGCCGGAATGGGCTACCGGTACGTTTCCTTCCCAACACGGCATGGTGGGAAATGTCTGGTTTGATCAGGC
>CAMYJL010000082.1:1238-12045 GCA_947258645.1 uncultured Nitrospinota bacterium | reverse complement strand
CGCGGCGGCGGCCATCATCCGGCTGGCCACCGAGAACATGGTGGGCGCCATCGAGGAGATCACCATCGATCAGGGGATCGATCCGCGTGACGCCGTGCTCGTCGGGGGCGGCGGAGCGGCGGGCCTGAACTCGGTGGCCATCGCGCGGCGGCTCGGCTGTGCGAAGGTGATCATCCCCGAGGTCGGCGCGGCGCTCTCCGCCGCCGGGGCGCTCATGAGCGATCTCCACGCGGATTACCGGGCGCTTTTCTACACCTCCTCCGACAACTTCGACTTCAAGGGCGTGAACGATGTTCTCGATTCCCTCACCGCGAGGTGCAAGGCGTTTTTCAAGGGCCCCGGCGCGGGGGCGGTGGACCACACGGTCGAGTTGTTCGCCGAGGCCCGCTACCGCCACCAGATATGGGAGATCGATCTTCCGCTCGACCTCAAGCGTTTCAAAACCCCGAAGGAGGTCGCACGGGTGCGCGAAGAATTCGACCGGGCGCACGAGGAGATCTTCGCCGTCCTCGATCCCGATTCGGACGTCGAGTTCGTCGGCTGGCGGGCGATCGCGCGGTGCAAGCTGCGCGCGGGGAAATTCGGGAAGCTCGGCCACGAGAAAAAATTCGAGGCGAAGCTCCCCGCGAGGCGGAAGGCGTATTTCGACGGCGGCGCGGTGAAAAACACGCGGGTGGCGCTGTTCGAAACCATGAAGACGGGCGCCGCCATGAAGGGCCCGGCCATCATCGAGTCTCCCTTCACGACGGTCGTCCTCGACCCCGGGGCGAAGGCGGCGCGGACGAGGAGCGGGAGCCTGGTCATCGAGGTCTAGGAACAGCGGGTTATCCGGAATCTTTCCGAAGAGGCGTGAAATCATGGCGAGAGTGACGAAAAAGGCCGTGAAAAAGAAAACGGCGAAGAAAAAAGCGGTGAAAAAGAAGGCCGTGAAAAGGAAGTCTCCGGCCTCGAAGAAAAAATCCGCGCGCCCGAAGATGAAGCGGACCAAAACGAAAAGCGCCCGGAGCCGGAAGAAGATGGACCCGGTCACCCTCGCCGTTCTGAGCAAGCGCTTTGAGTCCATCACGACGAAGATGGCGAACACGCTCCTCCGGACGGGGCGCTCGGGCGTGCTCAACCTCGCCAAGGATTTTTCGACCAGCATCGTCACGCGCGACTGCGAGCTCCTGACTGGGGCGGAGACGCTGCCCATCCACGTCCTGAGCGGGGCGGACCTCATGGCCCGCGCGATGATGGACCTCCATCCCGAGCTCAGGCGCGGGGACGCCTTCCTGCACAACTCCCCCTACCACGGCTGCTCCCACCCGGCGGACCACACCATCCTCGTCCCGGTGATCGACGAGAAGGGCGAGCACCACTTCACCGTCTGGGTGAAGGCGCATCAGGCCGACTGCGGCAACGGCCAGCCGACGACCTACATGGGCCACGCGCGGGACGTCTACGAAGAGGGCGCGCTGATCTTCCCGGCCGTCAAGGTGCAGGAAGATTACGAAGATATCGAGGACGTGATTCGCATGTGCCAGATGCGCATCCGCGTCCCGGTGCAATGGCGGGGCGATTTTCTCGCGATGATCGGCGCGGCGCGGATCGGCGAGCGCGAGGTGCTCCAGATGGCGGTGGAGTACGGCTGGGACACCCTGCACACCTTCGCGGAGGAGTGGTTCGACTACAGCGAGAAAGTCATGATCTCGGCGGTCAAAAAGATGCCGAGCGGCAGCGCCACCGCCACGAGCACGCACGACCCCGTGCCGGGCACCCCGCCCGAGGGCATCCCGATCAAGGTGAAGGTCTCGATCGACGGCAAGGACGCCCGGATCGAGGTGGACCTGCGGGACAACCCCGACGCCATGCCCTGCGGGCTCAACCTGAGCGAGGCCTGCGCGCGCACGGGCGCGATGATCGCCGTCTTCAACAGCATCGAGGATCCCGTGCCGACCAACGCGGGGAGCTTCCGCCGTCTCAAGGTCCACATCCGCGAGGGCTGCGTCGCCGGGGGCGGGAAGCACCCGACGAGCATGTCCGTCGCGACGACCAACCTCGCCGACCGCGTGACGAACCCGACCCAGCGGGCCTTCTCCAAGATCAAGGACGGCCTCGGCCTGGCCGAGTGCGGCCCGATCTTCCCCGCCTCGCTGGGCGTCATCTCGGGCGTCGATCCCCGGAACGGGGACGAGCCCTTCGTGAACCAGATCTTCCTGTTCGACACGGGCGGCGCCGCCGCCGCGAAGACGGACGCATGGCTCACCATCTGTCACGCCGGGAACTCGGGCATGTGCTTCATCGATAGCGTCGAGCTCGACGAGCTTCACTTTCCCTTCCTCGTGGACGAGCGGCGCCTCGTCCGGGACACCGAGGGCGCCGGGCGGACGATCGGCGCGCCCTCGGGCTACTGCGAGTACGGCCCCGTCGGCGGGGGCGAGCTCGAGGTGGTCTACGTGGCCGACGGCGCGATCAACAACGCGAAGGGCACGCTGGGCGGACTCGACGGCGCGCGCATCCGGAACTACCACCGGCGGGGGGACGGCGAGCTGGTCGAGCTACCCGCCTGCGAGGACATCGTGCTGAAGCCCGGCGAGAAGATCGTCTCCTACTCGGCGGGCGGCGGCGGCTACGGCCCGCCGGTCGAGCGCCCCGCCGCGCAGGTCCGGTACGACGTGGAAGAGGGATGGATATCGAAAGAGCGCGCCCGCGAGATCTACGGCCTCGTCCTGAGCGAAGACGGCTCGGTGAACGAGGCCGCCACGGCGGCGCGGCGGAAGGAGCTGGCCGGCGCCTGATCGTCACGACGGAAAAATTTCTCTATTCAGACAGAGGGGTGAGACATGCGGCTCAAGGACAAGGTGGCCATCGTCACCGGCGGCTCCCAGGGGATCGGAAAGGCAATCTGCGAGGCATTCGCCCGCGAGGGCGCGAAGGTCGCCGTCGTCAACCGCACCGCCGAAAAGGGCGAGGCGGTGGCCGGGGCCATCAACGCGGGCGGCGGGGCGGCGAAGGCGTTTCCCTGCGACGTCTCGAAAAAATCGGGTGTCGACGCGATGGTCGAGAACGTGGTGGCCGAATACGGGACGGTGGACATCCTCGTCGCCAACGCCGGGATCATGATCAATAAAAAAGTCGAGGAATACTCCGAGGAAGAGTGGGACCGGACCATCGACATCAACCTCAAGGGCAACTTCCTGCTCTCCCAGGCGCTCATCCCCGTCATGAAGAAGAAAAAATACGGCAAGCTCATCTTCATGGCCTCCATTGCGGGCACGCACGCCTTTCCGAACGCGCTCCCCTACTGCGCGAGCAAGGGCGGCCTCGTCATGATCACCAAGGCGCTCGCGGCGGAGATCGCCAAGGACGGCATCAACGTCAACTGCATCTCCCCCGGCAACACCGCCACCCCGCTCAATCAGCACCTCCAGGACGATCCCGAGTTCGTCAAGCTCATGGCGAGCTACACCCCGACCGGCCGCGCCTACATCTCGACGGAAGAGATGGCCGGGGCCGCCGTCTTTCTCGCCTCGGACGAGGCCAGCGCCGTCCACGGCCTCGACATGATCGTCGACGACGGCTGGTGCGCGATGTAGGGCCGGCGGGGCGGGCGAAAAATCTTCGGAAATGCTACGTTGCAGGTTCGCGGGCAGCGTTGCGGCAGCGCGGCGGGCCGGGATGGACCATCCGGTAATCCGGTATGACGTTTCTCTTCCCTGGGTAAAATGGTTGTTTGACCTCCTGCATCCCAATCTTCTGGCGCTCATGGCCGCCGTACTGATCGCCGCGGCCCGCACCCTCTACCAGGGGGCCATGACCCGGTTTGGCGCCGGCTTTACCGCGACGCTGTCCAGTATCATCACCCTCCAGTTCGCCTGGGGGTTTTATTTTGCCATGGGCCGGGTGGAAGAATGGCCCATTCGCGGCGTGCTCTGGTTCATGGCCGTCGGCATTTTGGGCGGCCTCGCCGGACGCTACCTCAGCTTCTATTCGATGAAGGCTGTCGGGCTGGCCCGGACCTCGGTCCTGCAGCAGACCAGCGTCATCTGGTCATCGACGCTGGCCATCCTGCTCCTGGGGGAGCACATGACCGTCCTGGTGGGCCTGGGAACGCTGACCATCATGATCGGCGCCATTCTTCTCGTGTACAAGGGCGAGAAAGAGCAAAAGGAAGTTTCCTTCGCGCTTTATCTCGTTCCGCTGGCGGCGGCGTTTTTTCAGGGGATGTCCCACCTGCTCCGGAAATTCGGATTTTTCTGGATATCCTCCGCCCCGCTCGGCATGAGCATCGGCAACTCGATGGCGGTTCTCTCTCTGCTTGTTGTCTTGCCCTTCACGAAAGAGAAAGTGCCCGTATCCTGGGAGGGGCGCCCGCTTCTGATGCTTTTTCTGGGGGCCGTCTTAAACGCCCTGGCGGCGCTGTGCTTCTGGAGCGCCGTCCAGAGGGGAGACCTCGTTCTGGTCATCCCCATCAACCGGCTTTCCATATTGATGATGATTTTCTCCTCCTGGCTGTTTTTCCGGAAACAGGAGGCCATCACCTGGCGCGTGATCACGGGAGGCGTGCTTTCCGTGGCGGGCGCCATCGCCATCGCCTTGGGATGACCGGCCTCCTACGAGCGCTCCAGCTTCGCCCAGTCGAGAAAAAAGCGCTTTCCGACCCGGGTGCGCCGGAGGGTCTGGAGATATTCGGGGGACGCGCCGGGGTCCGCCGCCTCGAACGTCTCGGCGACGGGTTTTTCCTTGGGAACCTTCGCCCCGCGCATTCCTTCATGGAGCGGTCTGCCGTCCATCCCGGCGGGGACCGGGCGGCCCGCCAGCGCGAGGATCGTCGGCGCGATGTCGATGTTGCCCGAGGGCCGGGTGACTTCTTTATTCTTGTGGAAGGCGGGCCCCGAGGCGGCGCAGAAGTTGTGGAGTTCCCAGGGGCTGCACGAGCCGTGCGTGCCGCCCGAGCCCTTGTTGTTCACCGAGGAGTAGCAGAGGCCGTCCCCCTCATCCTCCCACTGGAAGGGCATGAGCAGATCCGGCCCGCGCGCGCCGCCGCAGCCCGCCAGCCCGAGCGCGAACGTTCCGGGGAGAAGACCTTTTCCGTCTTTCCCGTCCCGTGAAAAAAGCGGCCCCGCCCAGGGCGCCCTCCGTAAAAATTCCGCCACCGGCGCCAGCCTCTTGAGCCCGCCCCGCCTCGCGTAAAAGAGGGCCGCGCCCTCGCTGTGCGCCACCGTCCACGCCGTCCCCATGCCCTTGAGTCCCGCCTTTTCCATCTCCCCCTCAAGGTCCACCATCGCGGTGACCGAGGACGCTCCGTGATCGGAGGTGACGAGAATGTTCGCGCGCCGCCGGACGCCCGTTTCATCGAGGCGTTCGAAAAATTTCCCGAGAAGCCGGTCGAGGCCCCGCAGCGTCTGCCGGTGCACCGAGCCCCCCACGCCGATTCCGTGCTGGATCGAGTCCGGCTCGCTCAGGTGGAGGATGAGCGCGCGCGGCTTCATCTTTGGGAGGACGTGTTCGGTGGCGAGGCGCAGCATGTATTCGCAGCGTTTTAAATCCGGAGCGCCCGCCGGCGGAACCGGGCCGCACGCTTCCTCCGCCTCCGCCCGGAGCTCCTCGGGCCAGTGGAGATCGGGATGGAGGAGGCGGGCGGGCTTCCGCGCGTTCCAGAGATAGGCCGAGCCGGAGGAGACGCAGTGGAGGATCGCGCCCGCATTTTTCCCGAGTATCTGAAAAAAAGTCCGCCGCATCAGGAGCCTTCCCTTCAGGGCGCGCTCCCAGTCGATGAGGTTTTCGGATTGGCCGGTGGTGATGACGCGGGGCGGCTTCATCTCCCGGGCGAAGAGGGCGTTCGCCGCGAGGCCGTGCCTGCGGGGATAGACGCCCGTGATCAGCGAGCTGGTGCAGACCCGGGTCGAGGTCGGAAAAACGCTCCGGTGATTCATGAAGCGGGTGCCCTCCCGCGCGAACGCGTGGAGATTCGGCATCAGCAATTCCGTCACGCAGTCCGGGCGCAGGCCGTCGCAGACGATTCCGATGACGGGAGGCGGGCCCATCGTTATCCGTTGCCGCCGGGGGTATCGGTTCGCAGGGCCGCGAAGAGCGCCCGGTTGTAGTGGAGGTAAAGACAGGCCACCTCGAAGCCCGCCGCGCGGAGCCAGGAGAGGTGCTGCTCCAGCGAGGCGACGTGATCGTTCTTCGCGCTGTAGCTCTCCCAGTATTCCGCGTAGGTCATCCGGTCCTGGATATCCGCCTTGCGGTTCTGCCGGTCCCAGACGCTCCGGTAGCTCTCCGCCAGCGCCTCGCCGGGGAATTCCACCCGGTCCATGAGGAAGAACGTCCCGCCCGGCGCCAGCAGGTCGTACACCTCCGCCATGGCCTTCCGCTTGTCCGCGTCCGGAATCTCGTGAAAGGCCTGGACGCTGATCGCGAACGACCAGGGCCCGGCGGGGAGGTCGAGGTGGTCCAGCTCGCTCATCCCGCCCGGAACGGGGATGAACCGCTCCCCCCAGGGCGCGAGGCGCTTTTTTGCGAGTTCCATCATCGAAGGAGAAGAGTCCACCCCCGCGACGCGCACCCCCTCGGTTCTTTCGAAAATCAGCTCCTCCACCCGGCCCGAGCCCGAGCCGAGGTCGAGGATCAGCGAGTCCGCCCGGCAGTTGTCCGCCAGGAGCGTCACGAGCAGGTCGAGCTGCTCCCCCCGGTCCGGGTTGTCCCGGAAATGGTTCCGCCCGTCCCATTTATCGGTGAAATCCTTGTCTTCCCAGGCGTCTCTCGCGGACAAAGCCATACCTCCGGATTGCGGGTGTTCCGAAAATCAAAGAGGTCCTTTTTAACCGATTTTAGGCCGGGATGGGTAGGGCGGAGGAGGGTGCGGGCGTTCACGCGGACTCTTGGCCCCTCGACGCTATCCTGGATTGGAGCCGTTCGTAGTTCGAAGGGTCCATCTCGAGTTGCCCCTTGTTTATCTGGCCGGCGATCTCGGCGATGGCGTCGTTGCACGGTGTCGGCACGCCGGCCTCCTTGCCCCTGCGCGCCACCAGACCGTTGATGAACGATTCCACTTCGTTCTTGCGCCCTTTCAGGTGATCTTGAATGGGGGCGGTGCGCGATCGGCTCCCCGTGTGGCGAAAAAGCGTCTGGCTTAAAGTTGTCAACACCTGCTCGTCGGAGCCGGCGATTTCGTCCGCGTCCAGACCGAAAACGGGCTCGATGCTGTGGCCGATCGCCGTGCCCACCTCCAGCGCCTCCTTGCCGATCTGGATAGAGAGCTCTTGCATCCCGGGCAGTTGACTTGCCTCCGATTTATGGAGGCCGAGGATGCCGAACGGCCCCATCGACATGGAGTTGGTGATGAGCTTGGTCCATTTCGATCCGTAGATATTGGCGCAGATATCCGTCTTCGCCACGTGGCTCAGGATCGACTGGATCTCCTTCACGCGCGGCGTGACCGACCCGTCGATCTCGCCCACCCCGAACCAGGTGCCCGTCCGGCTCGTATTGCGCTGGACCTTGCCGGGCGTGAATATCTCCGCCGAGAGTTCGATCACGGCGCCCACCACGCGCTCCCGGCCGAGGACGCTCATGCTCAATTCCTCGTTCATGCTGTTCTGCAGGCCGACCAGGGCGCCGTCGTCCTTCAGGTAGGGTTTGATGAAGGGAACCACCCAGGGGTTGTCGTAGGACTTGACGGCCATCAGGACGAGATCGAATTCCGGTTTGAGCGAGGCCATTTCGCATAAATGATACGCCTTCACCGGGATCTTCAGATCCAGGTCCGGCATCTCGATGTGCAGCCCCCCCGCCTTCATCGCCTCGACGTGCTCCGGCCACTGGTCGATGATGGTCACGTCGTACCCCGCGTCGGTGAGGTCGGCGCTCACGCTGCTGCCGATGGCGCCGCAGCCCAGAACGGCAATCTTCTCGAACATGTCTTCCTCCCTGATGGTTGCTTGCTGATCAGTTGCAGCGGAAAGAAAGAGAAACCCTCAGTCCGCCGTCACGCCCTCGATGGGGAAGGGCGCACCGTTCACCTCGACGGTGCTGTTCAGCGGGACGGACTGGACGATCAGCCCCTCCGCGAAGCAGCCGTTTTTCGCGTTTTTGATGAGGTGGGCCAGTTTCTCCGGCGGCGCGTCGGAATCCAGGGTGAGGTGGGTATCCACCCCGTCCCACTTGTTGAACACCGTCCCCTTGAGCACCGAGCCTCCAAGAATCTTCCGGAACCGCACGCTCACCTTCGCGTTGCTCACCTCGAGCTTCATCATGTGCGCGTACCGCGCCACCTGGGTGAGCAGTCAGAAGCCCGTCGCCATCGCCATGTAGGTCATCGGGGTGGGGTGCTTGTCCGTTCCCCCGATGCGCTCGCCCTCGTCGGAGAGCACCTCGAATTTGCCGAACGTGCCGCGCTTCATCTGGCCCGTGCCCATGATCACCTCGGTGTACACCGTGTTGTCGGTGAAGAGCCCCTGCGGAGGGAGCTCGGGCTTGTCGATGACGCGTTCGCCCGGCACCGTGCTCGTCGCGTGGCCGTCGATGGGTTTTTCCATGGTCTCTCTCCTTGCATGAATGGCGAATGATCCCGTTCCAATATCCGGAACTCATCAAATGTCGGTGTGGTTATGGATTCGTGACACAAAAGGTGACCTGCCGCAAGGTAGGGCCGGGAGCAAGTTAGGTCTGTGGGTGGCGAGGCCCCGCTCTCCTGGCGTCCGCTCCGTCCTGCCCTTTGTCCGGGAAGAGGCCGGGGTGTTCCTTTTTCGCCGGAAACCGTTCGGGAGGCGTGTCGAGAATGAGTACGATGGTGTGCCCGGCGTCCGGTAGGCCAAGGCGGTGGGGACGCCCGAGAATTCCGGCCGGGGCCGGCCGGACAACTTTACCGAGAAAGCCCCGAAATTTCCCGCATTTTTCCCATGATTGACCCGCGCTTCCCTGAAATTCACCTGTATCCTTTTTTGAAAATATTATAATATGACATAGGTTTATGTCTGATTGTAAATATTCTGAAATTTGTTCGAATAATGAGAATTTTTAAAGAAATGAAACCCGGGCGCCCTCACAGATTGAATTTTCAGATCCGGTTACGGTTGAAATTAAACCCACACTCCTTAAATGGAGGGAGAGAAGTGAAGCACTTGAAGAAAACTTTCCGAACCGCGGTTCATCTCCCCGGCTTCCCGAAGGGAGCCTCGTCAACATTCGCGGGGCTCATCTTGATCCTCTCGATGATCGGGGGCGTCCTGCCGTTAACCGCATATGCCGAAACGATCAAAATCGGCGGGACGGGCTCCGCCCTCGGCACCATGCGGATTCTGGCCCAGGCATATATGAAATCGAATCCCGAAGCAAAAGTCATCGTTCTGCCCAGCTTGGGCAGCTCCGGGGGCGTCCGGGCGATGCTGTCCGGGGTCATCGACATCGCGCTCACCACCCGCCCCCCCAAGAAAAAGGAGCGCGCGAAAGGCGCGGCCGGAATCGAGTACGGCCGATCGCCCTTCGTCATCGCAACGGGGATCAAGAACAACGCGTCCGGCATGACCACCGATCAGCTTGCCGATATTTTCGGCGGCAAAACAGCCACGTGGCCCGACGGGAGCCGGATCCGCTTCATCCTGCGCCCGAAGAGGGACTCCGACTCCAAGATTCTCAGAAGCATCTCGCCCCGAATGCGCCAGGCGCTCAAAAAAGCAAGGTCCCGCCCCGGCATGACCATCGCGAGGAACCAGCAGGAAAACGCCAAATTTGTGGAAACCATTCCAGGCGCGCTGGGCACATCCGTGCTGGCCCTTATCCTGTCCGAAAAGCGCCGGATGAAACCGTTGTCATTCAACGGCGTAAAGCCGAGCCCCCGGGCCATCGCCGAGGGGACCTATCCGTATTTCAAGCGGTATCACATGGTGACCAGCCCCCAGAAACCATCTGCGCTGGCCCGGCGGTTCATCGCGTTCGTGCGCTCGGCCGAGGGGAGCGAGATTCTCACCCGAAACGGTCACTGGGTTGTTGGAGGAAATAACTGGGTGGCCCGGGGCAACGAAGGACGCTAGGCCGTGAACATGGAAAGCGAAACCGTCATAAAAAGGATGAGCCGCATCGCGGGTTTTGTATCCGTCGTCGTCGCGCTTTCCTTGCCCACGGTCTACTTCGGGCTCTCCTACCAATACATGGCGGGCGTCCTGAAATCAAAAGTGGAGATCAATGGTCACCTTTCTTCCATGGTCATCAGTACGATTCCCCATATGTGGCGTTTCCAGACCGACCGAATGGAAGAAATTATCGAAAACCACGCGGTAGACCACAAAGACCAACACCAACACAATCAATACAACGTTCGAATCTTCGACGCCGAAAACAAGGTGGTTATCGACAACGAGGTTGAACTGGACGGTCCTGTCATGACGATGGCGGAAACGCTCTTCGATTCGGGCGTCCCGGTCGGGCGGATCGAAGTGAGCCGCTCCCTGCGTTCCCTCATCGCGGGAACCGGCCTGGTGGCGTTATTGGGGGCTTTGATCGGGGGGATAACGTTTTTCTCGTTCCGAATCTTGCCCCTCCGCTCCCTGCGCCGGGCCTGGGAGGATCTGGCCCAATCCCGGGAGACCACCGAGATCACCGCGAAGATTGCCCAGGCCGCCGAGGAGGCCAGCCTCGCCAAGAGCGAATTTCTGGCGAACATGAGCCACGAGATCAGAACGCCGATGAACGGCGTTATCGGCATGACGCGATTTCTGATCGGCACCGAGCTGACCGAGCGCCAGCGCGGCTACGCGGAGGCCATTCAAATCTCCGGGGAGAACCTCCTCACGATCATCAACGACATCCTGGATTTTTCGAAGATCGA
>CAMYJL010000082.1:0-1175 GCA_947258645.1 uncultured Nitrospinota bacterium | reverse complement strand
GGGCGGGCCGCATCGCTTCATCGGCGACGCCGGGCGAATCCGCCAGATTCTGAACAACCTGGTGAGCAACGCGGTCAAGTTCACAAAGGAGGGCCGCGTCTCGATCGACGTCCGGGTGGCCGAAGAGAAGGACGGCGTCGCGCACGTCCGGACCTCGGTCGAGGACACCGGCATCGGCATCGATGAGGACAAGATCGAACTCCTCTTCGACCAATTCACCCAGGCCGACGCCTCCACCTCGCGCCGCTTCGGCGGGACGGGGCTCGGCCTTTCGATCAGCAAGCAGCTTGCCGAGTTGATGGGCGGGGAGATCGGGGCGGAAAGCCAGGCTGAAATCGGCTCGACTTTCTGGTTCACCCTCCCCCTCCCGGTCGAAACCCCGGAAGCGGAACAGAAACCTTCCGCGGCCGAGTCTTCCATCGGCGAAGAATCGCCCGCCAGGGACGAATCGCACGAAGGAACGCGCATTCTCATCGCCGAGGACAACTTCACCAACCAGCTGGTGGCGAAGGAAATCCTCGAGGGTATGGGGTGCGCCGTGGACCTCGCCGCCAACGGCAAGGAGGCGCTGGTGATGGTATGGCTGCTGCCCTACGACGCGATCTTCATGGACTGTCAGATGCCGGAGATGGACGGGTTCGAGGCGACGAGGACGATACGCCGGCGCGAGAAAGCGGACGGGGGCCGTATCCCCATCTTCGCCATGACGGCGAACGCCATGGACGACAACCGGGAGCGGTGCCTCGAGGCGGGGATGGACGATTTCCTCTCCAAACCGGTGACCCCGGAGAAAATAAGGAACTGCCTGGATCGCTTGACGAGCAGAGATCGAGCCGGGTAGACCGCCTTCGACCTCATTCCGAACCCGCTCGGAATAACAAGAAATGACCCGGCAATTTTTTATCCCATGATGGCCTGAAACACATACCCCGCGACAAGCGACCCGATAATCCCCGCGCCGAGGTATACGTTGAAATGACAGTCCTCGGCGGGCCATCTCACTTCCGTCCGGACAGTCTTTCCTTCATCTTGCTGGCCTTGAAGCGCAGCGTTTCGGCGTTGTCCCGCTTTCCGAGGAACTCGTACACATTCGCCAGGGCCCTCATGGTTGCTTCGATGCTGGGGTGGTCCGGCCCCAACGAATCCTCGTAGATGGAGAGCGCCTTCTCGAGAAG
>CAMYJL010000081.1 GCA_947258645.1 uncultured Nitrospinota bacterium | reverse complement strand
CGATTCCGTCTCCTCGAATATGGCTGCGATGGTCGGCGCGGGGACGAATTCGGCCGTCTCCCCAAAGTAAATGATCGCCGCCTGATGGGTGAACGTGGCCTCGGGCCCGAGATAACTCACCCGGAGGCGCGTGGCTTGACCTGACTCGTTCATGCGCACCTCACGCCGTCTTCCAAAAAGACCAGCGGAACTTCTAAAGATATTTCTTGAACCAGTCCACCGCCTCTTGCATGCCGATCACATGAAGGTCGGGCCGGCAGAAATGATAGGACTCGTAATGCTGCGCTCCCGGAACCTTGACGAGCTTCTTGGGTTCGCCCAGGGCCTCGTAGCACGCCAGCTGCTGATCGACCGGAACGAGCATATCGTTCTCGGCGTAAATGATCATGACCGGCCGGGGAGCGATGCGGCCCGCCACCCATTCCGGCTTGTAGCGCCAGCAGGCCTCGGCGCTCTCGAGATCGTAGTCACTGACGTATCGGGGGTCTTTCTGGTGATGGCCCTGGACCACGCTCAGTGTGTGCGGATCGCAGAGCATGATCTCCGGAAGCGGCATCGTCGTCTTTTCTCCCGTCGTGACCCGCTTGCGGGCGGCGTCCATCACCTCTTTCCTGAACGCCTCCCACTCGTGCGGCCGGCGGACCGAGCGCATCCACCGCTCGCCCTCGAAAACCCCGACCGAGGTCACCACCACCTTCACGCGCTCATCGAACGCCGCCACCCAGATGGCGTTCGCCCCCCCGAAACTGGTCCCGTATATTCCGATCCGCTCCGGGTCCACGCCTTCCACGGTTGCCATGTAGGTCATGGAATCGTAGGTGTCCTGCGCCTGCTCCAGCGGGCGGTGACGCCCGCGCGCCCCCTCGCTGACGCCGAACCCGCGATGGTCGGGGGCCAACACGAAATACCCCTCCTCGCAAAGGCGCTTCGGGACATCCAGGCCATAGACATCCTTCATCCCCGAGTATCCGTGCAGCGAGAGAATCCCCGGCCGGGGCGGATCGCCCGCTTTCCAGTCCGGCGGCGTATAAAGATACGCGGCGATCTTCAGCCCTTCGCTGTAGTAGGAAACTTCTCTGTACATATCCGCCCTCGCCGGAAAAATGCGGTTTCACCCGGCCCTTGAAGCAACGGAGAAGAGCCCGGCCCTTTGAAACAAAGAGAAAAGGATAAATTCCTAATGTTATTTCGAGGGCACTCCCCTCAACTCATTCAAAAGATTTTCGGGAGACTCCGACCGCATCAGTGCCTCCCCCACCAGAATCGCGTCCACCCCGATCTCCACCAGCGGGGCCACCTCGCTCCAGCCGAAAATGCCACTCTCCGAGACGAATATCAGATCCTCGGGCTTGGTCTCCAGGACAATCGAATGAATCCGGAAAGTGTGAAGGGTGTCGACCTCGAATGTCTTGAGGTTGCGGTTGTTGACGCCGATGATGTGGGCGCCGGAGGCGAGCGCGCGCCCCACCTCTTCTTCGGCATAGACCTCGACCAGAGCGTCCATGCCCAGCTCTTTCGCCTGACTGCGCAAATCCTCCAGCGCCGATTCTTCCAGAATGGCGGCGATAAGCAGAATCGCATCCGCTCCCGCCGCTCTGGCCTCGAACACCTGATACGGGTCGAAGATAAATTCCTTCCGGAGGATGGGAAGACCGACCACCGCCCGAACGATGCGGAGATCCTCGATGCTCCCGCGAAATTTCCGGCGCTCCGTCAGCACGGAAACCGCCGACGCTCCGCCCGCCTCGTAGCGCCGGGCAACGGTCGGGGGATCGAAACTCTCGGATATGGTTCCCTGCGAAGGAGACGCCCGCTTCACCTCGGCGATGACGTGGATTCGCCCGCCGTCGGTGTTGGGCTCTTGCTCGGACTGGCGAATCGCCGACCCGAACGAAAGCGTCGGAGGCATGTCCGCCGCCTGAGACCGCACCTCGGCGAGGGGAGATCTTCCGCGATCCGTAGCGAGGTCTTCTTTGACGCCCGCGACGAGGTTATCGAGAACGGTATCCGTGCGGAGCGTCACGCGTTCGAAACCTCGATGAGAGTTTCAAGCGTTTTGGCCGCCGCGCCGGTGTCGATGGACCCGGCGGCCTGCCGAATCCCTTCCTGAAAGTCCGCGGCCACCCCCGCGGCCAGGAGCGCCGCCGACGCGTTCAGAAGGACAATGTCCCTCCTCGGGCCGGTTTCACCCGCGAGGATCTCCCGCAGGATACGGGCGTTGTCCTCGGGCTCCCCGCCCGCGATATCCTTTGGGCTGGCGAGTGACATCCCCACATCCCGGGGATCGAAATGGTAGGTTTTGAGTTCATCGCCGTCCCATTCGGAGATGAGCGTCTTCGCTGTCAGCGTGATCTCGTCCATCCCGTCATCTCCGTGGACGACCAGCGCGCGCTTCGCGCCCAGCTTGCCCAGAACATCCGCCGCCAGCTCGGTCAGTTGCGGCGCATAAACCCCGACAAGCTGGCACTGCGCCCCGGCGGGATTCGTCAGGGGACCCATGATGTTGAAAATGCTGCGCATGGCGAGCTCGCGGCGCGGGCCGATGGCGTGTTTCATCGCGCCGTGAAGCATGGGCGCGAAAAGGAACCCGAATCCGGCCTCGTCCAGGCATTTGCCCACCTGTTCCGGCGAAATTTCAATATTCACGCCGAGCGCCTTGAGCACATCGGCGCTCCCGGACTTGCTCGAAACCGACCGGTTCCCGTGCTTGGCGACCGGCTGCCCCGCCCCGGCGACGACGAAGGCCGCCGTCGTGGAGATATTGAAGGTGTGGGTGCCGTCCCCGCCCGTCCCGCAGGTATCGACCACGAGCGGATGCTTCGTCTTGACGGGGGTCACTTTCGCCCGCATGGAGCGCACGCTGCCAGCGATCTCCTCGGGCGTCTCGCCCGCCACGCGGAGGGCAACGAGATAGCCGCCGATCTGGGCGGGCGTCGCCTCGCCCGTCATGATCTCGTCCATGACCTTTTCCGCGTCATCCGCCGAAAGGTGCTGGCCATCCACCAGTTTTGCGATGGCTTCCTGAATCATCGTATTTCTCTCCAAAAACCAGAATCAAAAACGGGCCGGGAATTCAAAATCCGTCCGGAGGACGCCGGACATCCCCACGGGGACCGAAGGTCTCCCCTCTGATTCCGAATCCAGCCCCGTCAATTTCCGTCGGTTGGCCTTCAACATACCCCCGCACCCGGCACTTCTCAAGTCCCGCATTATCAAATCACTATTGAAATTTCATCTCAATAGTGGGAATTTATTCACTCTCACGAAATTTACGTACATCAAATCTGCCTTAAATCGAAGATACCGAGAATGTGATGAATTTTTTTCATCAAAGGGCAATAAAGGTCCAGACGCCATTGACATGATAATATCTTGAGGATCTTGCCGTAAATCTCGAAAATCACCAAAAAATCCCCTGTGTCGACGTTCATCAAATTTAATTTTTTCAAGATACTTGTCTATACCTTTTCGGATATACGCATCATGAACTTCCAAATCTTGTTTTGAAATATAAAGCGGGACAAAAGCAACGGGGATATTTTCTTTATATTTATAAAACTTCTCAAAAGTTTGATCTGCACCGCCAGCAATTTTGGCCCCAACATCGCCGAAAATTTTTGCTAAAATTTTCGCTACCTCCACACTAACACTGCCCTTTACTGCAAGTGTATATTTAAAACTAGCAACACCATTGCCGCGTAAAATTGCGCCAATAAGCAAATTCTTTCCATCAGACTTTTTCTTATAAAAATAGCCTTCCAAGAAGGGGCACGACTTTTTCTCCCACTCGTTTTGCAGCTTTCCCGTTCCGGGAGATTCTTTTGTCAATTTTTCAAACTTCACAACGGAAAAAACGTCAAGCACCACCTTTCCTTCAATTTCCCCTTTCACTGCTTTTGAAATCGTAGCGCTCAAATCGCCTGCTAGAAATGCCTTAAAAGTTTTCTTCACACCTTCCGAATGCTGCAGATAATGTGGGCCCCCTTTGTAGCCGGGAAAACACTTTTTTCGCCTATTTGAAATTTCCAATCCTGGAAGCCTGTACACATCGCCACTTTTTTCATCGAGAGGATGTAAAATCGCCAGTGCATTGTGCTGACGAAAGTAATCGTTCAACGCAAGGTATGTCCTGTAGTGAAAATAATTTACAGGCAACAATCCGGGCTGAGAAAAACTTTTTAGTGGAAAACCAAAAAGGACCAATACAACAACCAGAAATGCCCGTCGACATTTCATTTCGGACTCCTTCGCCAAGAGTTTGACCGGGTAACGTTTTTCTGATTTAACCATTTCGAAAAATCAAAAATGCGGCCCGGGCAATTCTTTCTCACCCAGGAACCATTGAACTTTACGATTAATTCTATTTCAACCTTCCTCTTAGCGCATTATTCAATAATAACTTCCCCTCGGGCGAGAGGATGGATTCCGGATGGAACTGCACCCCCGCCACGGGAAGATCCTTCAGACGGACCCCCATGATTTCGCCCCGATCCGTCTCGGCGCACACCTCGAACCGATCCGGAAGGGACTCCCGCTCGATGATGAGGCTGTGGTAGCGCGTGGCCGTCAGGGGATTGGGGAGCCCGGAGAACACGCCCCGGCCGTCGTGGTTCACCTCCGAGGTTTTCCCGTGCATGATTCGCCCCGCCCGGACGATCCGCGCCCCGAAAACCGCGCCGATGGCCTGGTGCCCCAGGCACACACCCAGGATGGGAAACTCCCCCGCGTAGCGCTTGATGAGCGGCATCGAGAGGCCTGCATTTTCCGGGACGCTGGGGCCGGGTGAAACCACGATCAAATCCGGGGCAAAATCCGCAACCCCGCCCAGCTCGAATTCATCGTTCCGCCAGACAGTCACCTCGCCGCCCAGCTCCGCGAGATACTGGACGAGGTTGTAGGTGAACGAATCGTAATTATCGATCATCAGAACGCGGGACATCTTTCTGTTCCTCCCGGCTTTTTCCCTACAGCAGACCGCTTCGGGTCAACTCGAGGGCGCGAAGCGTCCCCCGCGCCTTGTTGAGCGTCTCTTCGTATTCAAAGTCCGGCTTGGAGTCGGCCACGATGCCCGCCCCGACCTGGAGATACAGCTTCCCATCCCTCGCGTAGAGGGTCCGGATGGCGATGCAGGTGTCCATGTTGCCGTCGAAGCCGAAATAGCCCACCGCTCCGGCATAAGGCCCGCGCCGGACGGGCTCCATCTCATCGATGATCTCCATCGCGCGCACCTTGGGCGCGCCCGAGACCGTCCCGGCCGGAAAGGTCGCCTTCAGCACGTCGTATGCGTCCCGGCCCGCATCGAGCCTGCCCACGACGTTGCTCACGATGTGCATGACGTGGCTGTAGCGCTCGATGGTCATCTGCTCGGTCACGCGGACGGTGCCTTTCTCGCAGACGCGGCCGATGTCGTTCCGACCGAGGTCAACGAGCATGATGTGCTCGGCGCGCTCTTTCTCGTCCGCGAGCAGCTCTTTTTCAAGAGCGAGGTCTTCCTCCTCGTTTTGGCCCCTCCGGCGCGTGCCCGCGATGGGCCGGACCTCGACGCGGTCATCTTCCAGCCGAACGAGCACCTCGGGCGAGGCGCCGACCACGGTTGTCCCGCCCAGCGTGAGATAAAACATGTAGGGAGAGGGGTTCACCGTCCGGAGCGCCCGGTAGATGGCGAACGGGTGAACGTCGAGGCGGCTCTCCAGCCGCTGCGAGAGAACGACCTGAATCGCCTCCCCCGCGTGGATCATCTCGACCGTCTCGGCGACGGACTTCTCGAACACCTCTTTCGAGAAGGAGGAGTTGAGCCCCGGAATCCCCGGCACGGGATAGCCCGACAATTCCGCCGCCGGGCGCGCCGGTGGCTCCGTGGGCGGGGGCGCCCCGGGGGCGTTCAGCCGGTCCACGAGCGCGTCGATGCGCCCGAGCGCGTCTTCGTAGGCGGCTTCGGGCGCTTCGCCGTCCAGATGGACGAGCGCGACGACTTTCATCTTCTGGCTGACGTGATCGAAGATGATCATCGTGTCCGTGATGATGAACACCGCCTCGGCCATATCCAGATCGTCCTCGGCTTTTTCGGGCAGGCGCTCCACGAACCGCACCATGTCGTAGGACATGTAGCCCACCGCCCCGCCCCAGAAGCGGGGAAGACCCGGGACGTCCACCGGGCGGTAGTCCTTCATCGCCTCCCGGAGGGCATCGATGGGATCCGCCGCCCGGAACTCGCTCGTCTCGCCGTTTTTCGTGAGGCGAACGGCCTGGCCCTTGCTCTCGAACACCACGGCGGGGCGGGCGCCCAGGAAGCAGTAGCGGGCCCATTTCTCGCCGCCCTCGACGCTTTCCAAAAGAAACGTGTAGGGATCGTCCGCAATCTTGAGATAGGCCGAGACCGGCGTCTCCAGATCGGCCAGTATCTCGCGGTAGACGGGAATCACGTTCCCCTTGTCTGCAAGCTTTATAAATGCCGCCCTGTCGGGCACATATTCGGGTTGATTCATGCACTCCTCAAAAGGCCGGTATCTTTGACCCAAAACAAAACGTCCGGTCTGAAACAAAAACGCCATGGAGGATATCCGGAATCCGCCATGGCGTAAAAGCTGTTTGATTTCAATCAGATTCAGCCGATCGCAGGCAGACCTCCCCATCGAAACAGAGTCCAGCTCCGCCAGGGCCAAGCCTCTTTTTTCCGGCTGCGACGAATCATCTTTCCCGCTCTCCTCGTCTCACAAATCAACGGGAGGAAAAATCGCAAAGTTTCCCCCCGGCGTCAAGTCGTTTCTCCGGGCCCGGCTGCGCCCTCATCGGTCAGCGGCGGGAGCTTTTCGCCATAATCCACCTCCACGAGGCAGAGCCCGTGGGAGGGCGCTTTCAGTCCGGCCCGGTTGCGGTCGCGGGCTTCGCGAATCTCCCCGAGCGACTCCGCCGGCCGCTCGCCCCGGCCCACCTCGGCGAGCGTGCCCACGATATTGCGCACCATGAACCGGAGAAAACCGTTCGCGGTGGCTTCGATGTGAATCTCGTCCCCCGCCTCGAAGACATCCAGCCGTTCCATGCGCCGGACCGTCGTGGAGACCTCGATCCGCTCCGGGGCGAAGCTGGCAAAGTCGTGCTCTCCGACGAGATGCCCCGCCGCCCGCCGCATGGCGGGAACGTCCAGTTTTCTTTTGTGGTGCCACACAAGATTCCGGCGGATGGCGCTCGGCGCCCGCCGCGTCAGAATCCGGTAGCGGTAGGTTTTCCGGATCGCGTCGTACTGGGCGTGAAAGGGCTCGAACGCCTCCCGGCAATCAATGATGACGGCATCGCGCTCGAGGATGGAGTTCAGCCCCATCCGGAACTTTTTCGGGCAAAGTGGAGACGACGTGTTGAAATGGGCGACCTGCGCGAGAGCGTGCACACCGGAATCGGTGCGCCCCGAGGCGATGAGGCGAACCTGCTCCCCGCAAATTTTAAAGAGCACGGCCTCAATCTCGCCCTGCACCGTCCGCTGGCCGGGCTGAAACTGCCAGCCGTTGAACTCCGTCCCCTCGTATTCCACCCAGAGGACGATCCGGCGTTTGGCGTCATCCGGCATGACGCGATTCACGCGATGCCGCCGCACCGTTGGAAGAGAGATGGAGGGCTTCGATGAGGAGCTGGCCGGTGGCGGATTTTTTTACCTCCGTAATCTCCTCGGGCGAACCGGCCGCGACAAGATAGCCCCCGCCTTCTCCCCCTTCCGGGCCGAGGTCGATGATGTAGTCCGCCGCCTTGATCACGTCCATGTTGTGCTCGATGACGATAACGGAGTTCCCCTGATCGACGAGCTGGTGGAGGACCAGCAAAAGCTTTTCGATGTCGGCGAAATGCAGGCCCGTCGTCGGCTCGTCCAGAATATAAAGCGTCCGCCCGGTGGCGCGCTTGGAAAGCTCTTTCGCCAGCTTCAGGCGCTGGGCCTCGCCCCCGCTCAGCGTCGTGGCGGGCTGGCCGAGACGAAGGTAGCCCAGCCCGACGCTCTGAAGCGCGCTGAGCTTCCAGCGGATCTCGTTGATGTTCTCGAAAAATCCGGCGGCCTCTTCAATCGTCATGTCCAATACGTCCGCGATGCTCTTCCCCTTGTACCGGACATCCAGCGTATCGCGGTTGAAGCGCCGCCCCCGGCACTCGCCGCACAGGGTGTAGAGGTCGGGCAGGAAGTGCATTTCCAGGCGGATGTAGCCGTCCCCCTGACACGCCTCGCACCTCCCCCCCTTCACGTTGAAGCTGAAGCGGCCCGCCTGATACCCGCGCTTCCTCGCCTCCACCGTCCGGGTGAACAGGTTCCGGATGGGGGTGAAGACGCCGCTGTAGGTGGCCGGATTGCTGCGGGGGGTGCGGCCGATGGGCGACTGGTCGATGTCGATCACCTTGTCGATCTCATCGATGCCCTCGATGGCGTCGTGCGCCCCCGGCGTGGCGAGCGATTTGTATATTTTCTGGGAGAGCGCGCGGTAGAGAATCTCCTCGACCAGCGTGCTCTTCCCGCTCCCGCTCACCCCGGCGACGCAGACCAGAAGGCCGAGCGGAATTTTCACGTCGATTTTTTTCAGATTGTGCTGCGCCGCCCCGCGCACCGTGATGGCCCGGCTGTTCGGCTTCCGGCGGCCCGTGGGCGGCGCGATCTCTTTTTCGTGGGAGAGATACCGGCCCGTCAGCGAACCGGGGTTCGCCCGGATCGCCTCGGGCGGCCCGGCGGCCACGAGATAGCCGCCGTGCTCTCCCGCGCCGGGCCCCAGATCGATCACATGATCGGCGGCCTCGATCGTGTCGCGATCGTGCTCGACGACAATGACGGTATTCCCCATGCCGCGCAGCCGGGCGAGCGTTTCGAGCAGGCGGCGGTTGTCCCGCTGGTGCAGGCCGATGCTCGGCTCGTCCAGAACGTAGAGGACGCCCACCAGACTCGCCCCGATCTGGCTCGCCAGCCGGACGCGCTGTCCCTCCCCGCCGCTCAGGGTGGCCGTGGGCCGGTCGAGCGAAAGGTAGTCCAGCCCCACCCGGGAGAGAAACTCGAGCCGCTCGTTGATCTCTTTCAGAATCCGCTCGGCCACCGGGTCGTGCGCATGGGCTGCCGCCATCTCTCCGAAAAATTTCCGCGAGCGCCCGATCGGCATCGCGCTGATCTCGCCCAGATTTTTCCCCCCGAACGTCACCGCCAGGCTCTCGGGCCGGAGCCGGGCGCCGCCGCAGGCCGCGCAGGGGAGCGCGCTCATGTACTGCCCCAGGTCGGTGCGCACGCCGTCGCTCTCCGTATCCCCGAACCGTTCGGCCAGCGCCGGGAGGACCCCCTCGAAAGCGCGCTCCCGCCGGAGGGTGCGCTTCCCCGTCTTGTGGCGGATTTTCAGCTTCTTCCCCCCGGTTCCGCTCAGGAGGAGCTCGCGGTGTTTTTTCGTCAGCTTCGCGAAGGGCCGATTCGTCGGGATTTTGAATTCCTCGATCACCGCGTTCACGACCGAGGTGAGAAAACTCCTGCGCCCCGCGATGGGCGCGATGGCCCCCTCCGCTATCGAAAGGTCCGGGTCGGGCACCACCCGCGCCGGGTCCATTCGGTGGACGACGCCCAGACCGCCGCATTCGCCGCAGGCGCCGTAGGGACTGTTGAAGGAGAACATGCGCGGGGCCGTCTCCGGCAGGGTGATTCCGCACGTCACGCAGGTGAAGTTCTGGCTGAAGAGAAACTCGGCCCCGTCTTCGACCTGAAAGACGATCAACCCCTTCGAAAGCGTGAGCGCCGTATCGATCGAATCGCCGAGCCGGCGCTCGATTCCCGGCTGGACGACGAGGCGATCGACCTGCACCTCGATGTTGTGCTTCGCGTGGCGCTTGAGGACGATCTCGACCCCGAGATCGTGATACTGGCCGTCGATCCGGACGCGGGCGAACCCCTTGCGCTCCAGCCCCTCCAGCTCCTTCCGGTAAATCCCCTTCCGGCCGCGGACGATGGGCGCCAGAATCTGGAGCCGGGTCCCCGCCGACATCTCCATCACCCGCGAGACCATCTGCTCCACCTTCAGGGCGTTCATCGTCTCCCCGCAGGAGTGGCAGTGCGGCGTCCCCACCCGGGCGAAGAGGAGTCGGAGATGGTCGTAGATCTCCGTCACCGTCCCCACCGTCGAGCGGGGGTTCTTGTTGCCCGTCTTCTGCTCGATGGCGATGGTGGGCGAGAGCCCCTCGATGGAGTCCACGTCCGGCTTGTCGATCTGGTCCATGAACTGGCGGGCGTAGGCCGAGAGCGACTCGATGTAGCGCCGCTGGCCCTCGCCGTAGAGGGTGTCGAAGGCGAGGCTGCTCTTCCCCGAGCCGCTCAGGCCCGTGATGACGACGAGCTTGTCCCTGGGGATTTCGAGATTCAGATCCTTCAGATTATGCTCGCGGGCCCCGCGAACCACGATTTTGCGCTCGCGGCGCGGGCGGCCATTGGAGGGGGTCATCAAGTGCTCCGGCGGCGAAGTTCCATGACAGAGTGAAAAGCGGCGGCTCGGACAACCCTTGATGATATCACGCCTATGCCGCTTCCTTCACCTTCCCCAGAAGATTTGTGAGGTCGGCGAGCGGAATCGAATCCAGCCGGGACACGGCGTCAGCGATCTCCCCCCGCAGGGCGGGCGTGGTGTGCGGTTCGCTGAGCCCCTCGAACTTGCGGAACACGGTCTCCCAGCTCATCGGATGAGCGAAAAACCCCTCGTATGAGGGCTTTTCCTTCAGGTGAACCGTTCCGTCCTTCAGCGTGACCCGGATCCGGCAGGGGGACTCGGCCGGATAGCGCGCGGTTAGCTCCTCCGAGCGCGCAATCTGAACCTTGGCGAGGAGCGCCTGCACATCCCCGGCGAGAATCCGCTCCAGTTCAT
>CAMYJL010000080.1 GCA_947258645.1 uncultured Nitrospinota bacterium | reverse complement strand
CGGGCGCGGGATTACCTGACGAACTGCATCCGCTACGATGTGGGGGCGGAAGAGGAAGAAGGCCTCCGGCGCTACTACGAATACCTCGCCGCGGGCGGCCTGGCTCCTGCGGGCTGGGAGGCCGCGCCGCTGGCGGCAGTTTGAGCGGGGGCGGGAAGTGACGCCGGGGGAGGGCGCGTGTCATGCCGGATGAATCCTTGCACTACCTGAGCGTCGCCGAGCTTTCCGGAAAAATAAAGAGTGGAGAACTCTCTCCGGTCGAGGTGACCGAGGCGCATCTGTCAAGAATCGGGGCGCTGAACGATGATCTGCTCGGATTTCTGACTGTGGCCGCCGATCACGCCTTGGGTGAGGCGAAAAAGGCCGAGGCGGAGATCGCCGCCGGAAACTGGCGGGGGCCCCTTCACGGAATCCCCTACGGCGCGAAGGACATCATCGAAACCGCCGGAATCCGCACGACGCATGGGTCGTCCTTTTTCCCGGACAACGTGCCCCAGGAGGACGCAAACGTCATTTCGCGCCTCAAATGGGCGGGGGCCGTCCTTCTGGGCAAGACCCACACCCACGAGTTCGCCGCCGCCTCGACCACTATCAACCCCCACTACGGGACATCCCGTAACCCTTGGAATATCAATTACATCGTCGGGGGCTCCAGCGGGGGCTCCGCCGCCGCCGTCGCTTCGGGCATGTGTCCCGCCGCGCTGGGAACCGACACCGGCGGCTCCATCCGGACGCCATCGGCCTTCTGCGGAAGCGTAGGCCTCAAGCCCACCCACGGACGCGTCAGCCTGCGCGGGGTCTGCCCCAACGTCCTGAGCCTCGACCATGCCGGGCCCATGACGCGCTCCGCCCTCGACGCCGCGCTCTTCCTCCAGGCGCTCGCCGGTTTCGATCCGCTCGATTCCAAAACGCGCGATGTTCCCGTTCCCGATTACACAGCGGACATTGAAAAAGGCGTGAAGGGAAGCCGCATCATTCTCTGCCCCGATTTTTACGCCAACGCCGAGGTGGACGCCGAGATCGCCCAGGCTTTCGTCCGCGCCATCGATGTCTTCCGGGGTCTCGGCGCGAACGTCGAGACCGTCTCCTTCCCGGACGCGGAGCGCTTCTCGAACCTCTTCCCCCAGATCGCCGGGCCCGAGTTCGCCGAGTTCCACCGCCCCTTCTACGAGAAAAATCCGGACGGCTATGGCGCTGACGTCCGCGAGCGGATCGAATGGTCCATCCGCATCCCCCTCGACGACTACGTGCGCGGCCTGCGCGAGCGGGTTCTCCTGCAGCGCGAGACCGGGGCCTTCCTCAAGGGCGCCGACGCCATGCTCCTCCCCGCCGTCCCCTGCGCCGCGCCGACCATCGACCCGCTCATGGCCGAGATCAACGGCAAGGACGTCAAGTTCCACTACCTCCACCGGCCGTTTCTGAGTTGCCACAACATGACCGGCTGCCCCTCGCTCGGGCTGCCGCTCTCCCTTCAGGTCGTCTCCGGCCGCTGGCGGGAGGCCGACGTCCTCCGCGTCGCGCACGCATACGAAAAAGCCACCCCCGAAATCCGCGCGATGCGCCCGCCCGTGGATTAATCCCGTTTTTTTGACCGAACTTTTCCATTTTTTCTCAGGAGATGTTTCATGAACGAATCCAACGAACCTTTGAGAGACACCGACAAGACACCCACCGTCGGCGAGCGCGTCATCGACAAGCCCGAGCTTCCGAAGCAGGGTCTTCTCGTCCAGCAGTTCGCTGATACCGAAGACCTCGGCGACGGCATGCTCAAGGTGGGCCGCCACCGCCACCATGAGATTCTGTGCGACGAGCCGCCCGGCCTCGGCGGAAGCGACACCCACCCTCAGCCCCTCACCTACATTTGCGCCGGGGTGGGCTTTTGACTACTCACCCAGCTGGGGCGGTACGCCCACATGATGAACATCGAATATTCAAAGGCCAGCGTCCGCGTCGAGATGGACTACTTCCTCTCCGGCTCCGTCCTGCGGGGGACGGTCAAATCCGAATGCCGCGAGACGCGCACGTTTTTCAAGGTCGAGTCCGACGCGCCCAAAGAAAAAGTCCTCGCCCTCATCCGCAACGCCAAGCAGGGCTGCTTCGCCGAGGCCATGATCCAGGCTCCTGTGCCCTTGAAAAGCGAGGTCGAGCTGAACGGCGAGAAAGTGGGGTTATAATCCGACGGGAAAATGGCGCCGCTTTTTTCTCTTTAGGGAGTCCCCACGCTCATGAATGATTCCCCCGGCCTCCGGCGCGGCGCGGGCTGGGTCCACCGCCACCGGCTCGTGACGGGGCTGATCCTCGCCGCCTTTCTCGTCACCCATCTCGCCAACCACGCGCTGGGCTTGGTCTCCCTCGTGGCCATGGAAGCCGCCCGGATCTGGTTCCTCGCCCTGTGGCGGAACGCGCTGGGGACGGTCCTTCTCTACAGCGCGCTGACCGTCCATGTGGCGCTGGCCTTCTGGTCGCTATACAGCCGCCGGAGCCTGCGGATGCCTATCTGGCAGGCGTTCCAGATCATCTTCGGCCTGACGATCCCCCTGTTTCTCATCTCCCACCTCGCCGGGACGCGGTTCGCCTACGAGTGGTTCGGCATCATCGATTCCTATGCGCGGGTGAGCCTTCTCTTCTGGGTGACGAACCCCGCCATCGGGGCGAAGCAGGTGGTTCTGCTGCTCATCGCCTGGACGCACGCCTGCATCGGGCTCCACTACTGGCTTCGGCTGAAAAAATGGTATGTCCGGGGCTTTCCCCTGATCCTCTCGCTCTATCTGATCGTGGCCGTTCTCGCGCTGGCCGGTCTGGGCCAGTCCGCCCGGGAGACCATCCGCCTCAGCGAGGAGATCGGCTGGGTCGAGGAGGTCAAGATAGCGACCCAGGCGCCGGGCCGGGCCGAGCTGGTGCAGATCGTGCGGGTGCGGGACGCCTTCTGGTACGGCTACGTTTTCCTCCTCGCCCTCGTGTTTCTGGCCCGGGCCGTGCGCGGCGCGCTCGTCTCCCGGCGGACCGTCTGCATCACCTATCCGGACGGCCGGAGCGTCCTGGTTCCGGCCGGTTTCTCCGTCCTCGAGGCCAGCCGCCGGGCGCGCATCCCCCACGCCGCCGTATGCGGGGGGCGCGGGCGCTGCTCCACCTGCCGCGTCCGCGTCTCGAATGGTCCGGGGAACGGTCCGGGGGATCTGCCCCCGCCCGCCCCGGAGGAGCAGAGCGTCCTCGAGCGCATCGGCGCGCCCCCGGGCGTCCGGCTTGCCTGCCAGCTCCGCCCGGTTCATGACCTCTCCGTGACCCCGGTTCTCCCGCCCGAGACCGGGGCGATAGGCGCCCTCGCCGATGAGGCCGATTCCGCCGGGCGGGAGGTCGAGATCGCCGTCCTGTTCGCCGACCTGCGCGGCTTCACCCGCCTCTCGGAGAAGAAGCTGCCCTACGACGTCGTCTTCTTCCTCAACCGCTACTTCGAGGTCATGGGCGGCGTGATCGACCGTGCGGGCGGCGTCGTCAACCAGTTCACGGGCGACGGCGTGATGGCGCTGTTCGGGATGGAGGACGGCCCCGAGGCCGGGTGCCGGAAGGCCCTCGACGCCGCGCGCGGCATGGTGGCCGGGCTGGCGGGGATGAGCCAAAGCCTCCAGGGAGAGCTTCTCGAAGAGCCCCTCCGGATGGGCATCGGCATCCACTGCGGCCGGGTCGTCGTCGGCCGCATGGGCCGCGGCGTCGCGATGTACCTGACCGCTGTGGGCGATACCGTCCACGTCGCCAGCCGGTTTCAGGACCTCACCAAGGAATACGCCTGCCAGCTCATCGTCTCCGCCGAGGTGGCCGAGCGCGCCGGGCTCGACGTCTCCCGCTTCCCCATGCACGAGCTCACCGTCCGCAACCGCACCGAGCCCATCGTCATCCGAACGATCGAGGACGTGGGGGACATTTAGGAAAGATTGACGGGAGCGGCGTGAAGCCTCGCGGTCTTTGATTCAGGCGGATTCGCCGGGGCCATGATCCGGGCCCCCGTCCCGGCTCAAGAGCGAGGTCGAGCTGAACGGCGAGAAAGAGGTGTTGTAGGGGGGACTTCACCATAATAGGAAGAATTTGGGACAATCGGATGAAATTATCGTTTTCCAGGGGGTTGACTATATTCTTAAGGTATGACCCAATTTATATGTTCCTATGAAATTCGGAAATCTCCTTGCACGATGGCATAGGAGATAACGATGCGCAGAAAACACCCGGTTCTTTTCGTCCCCCTTCTGATCATTTCCGCGACATTCGGGTTGGCTTCGCCAGCGGTTGCACAAGTCATCACGATTCCGCCGAATGAGGTGCCGGTCCGGTGGTGCGTTCTCGAAGGGTCTGCGACCCTCACAGATCCGGTTGGCGTGAAAAACAGGTTGAACGGCAGGCTCAACGACGCAAACAATTTCGTCTACATGCCCAAGGCGAACATCCTTCTCCGTTCGGGCCTTCCGGTGCAAACCGGCGGCGGCGGAGGCCTCGCCATCCCGCCCAAAAAATACCCGGTGATAGCGGATACGAATCCCGTTGGAAACCCGGGCGACGTGATTAATACCTGCCCCGCAGAGCCCGCTTCGGGAACCCGTTGCGAGACCTCGCCCGGTGACGGCGGAGAGGAGTTCAATGACATCATCAGCCGCTGCCGGCTCGCCTGGCTCACCGAGGTGGGCACCGTCGTAAACGGTGTCACCGCCGTGCAGATTCGCCGGTATGTCACCAAGGACGGCTTTTCTACCGGCTGGGTCGGGTTCGGCTATTCCTCGCCCTTCGGTTCACGGACGGTTCTCCGCGACGATGCCACCATCAGCTCCGACCCGCAGGACAAATGGATATCACACGAGCTGGGTCACACCCTGTCCCTGCCTCACAAGACCCCTTTGAACGGCCCGGACTCGGACAACCTCATGCAGTACGAAAAGCCGCCGGACCTCGTATCGATGTTCGGCACGTTGCTGACACAGGACCAGGTCGAGCAGATGCGGGATTTCATCCCGCTCGTCAACGCGCTTCCCGTGCCCATTCAGCCGGGCGACCCTGACATGCTCCTGGCCAATGGCGCGCCGGACCCCCTGGGAGATGGCATTTTCGATATCGACGACTTCGGCGTCGAGACGGACCCGCCGGCCGATCTGACCCGCCTCGTCGTCGGCTTCGCGCATCCCCTGCCCGAAACGGCCGCCTTCAAGGTCTTCTTCTTCGCCGACACCGACAACGATGCCGGTACTGGTGGGCTCCCTGGTCCGCCGGCATTCCCGGCCGGCCTTGCCACGTCGGGCGGCGTTGATTTTGTGGCGCAAGTCGAGGTGCAGAAAAACGAAACCGATCTCGCTTTTATCACCCGGATATTCCAGTTCAGCGGGGGCACATTCGAGGAGCGGTTCGACGCCCAAATCGGAAGCGAGATCGAGACGGGTGTCCTCACGGGTGATCATGGCGAGGGGTCCAGCTTGAGCGATCTCTTCGCAGAGGAATTCAATAAATACGGCCGGGTCAAGGTCCAGTTCCCGAGCGCCATTCCCTCCTTCGGGCCGGTCGTCGGCCTCGAGGCCCACGTGATTCCGCAAGAGCCGGAAGGATCGCCCGACGGCACGGACCGGGTATCGCTATCGTTCGAAGCGCCCGTTTTCCCGACCTGCGAGCCTTCTCCCGCGCTGGCTGCGCCGGGCGACCGGGTGAAGGTGAAGGCGACGGGCCTTCCCTCGGACTTGCCCACGGTGGCTTCCCTGGGCAAGGAAGAAGTCGCCGCCGGATCGACGAATTCCGAGGGGAAGGACTTTCTCCGCTTCCGGGTTCCTCTCGACGCCCGGACCGGACCGCGCCCCCTCACTGTCGGCATCGACGATCTGGAATTCGCGAACGAGGCCACCTGTCGCCTGACGGTGATGAATTGCGACGTCAACGGTGATCAGGCGATTGACAAACAAGACATCAAGAATATTCTGGGGGGGATAAAGCATCGTCGACACCGGACCCCCGAACCCGATGATCCGCGCGACGTCAACGGAGACGGCCGAATCACCGGCAAGGATCTGGCAATTTGCGTACGGGTTGTGGTGAGGGTCCGCAAAGCCCGGCACACGGACCGGAAATTCCCAAAATTCCGGAAGGGCCTCCACAAGCTCTGGTCGAAGTAAGGCGCAAGCCCCGTCTGTCCGATCACATCTCATCCAAAATGTTTGAAAGTGCCCCTCGCCGGGAGTGTGCCATGCCGGAGCGGGAGTGCGTGGAGCTTTGGTTGGGATGCCTCCCCCCCCAACCGCCCCTCCGGGGGAGGCCGGAGGGAACGGGAAAAAATTACCCCTTTCTCCCGACGACCATGGCGTCCAGTTGCAGGAGGGTGAGGCGCTCTCCTTCTCCCTCGGGGGCTATCCAGCTTCCGCCCTCGTCGCGGAGGCGCTCGACCCCGGCGCGCACGAGGGGGACGCTTTTTTCGTCCGTCCCCGCGCCCGAGACCCATTGGTCGAAGACGACCCGCCGCTCCCTCGCCTCGGCTGCGATCACCTCGAGGCCGTTTTCGGCATAGATCGCCCGGAAATCCTTCAAGGAGAGAATGCGCACCATGGCCGGTTCGCGGATGTGATCGATTTCCTCGGTGCGATGCCGTTCGTCGTCGTCGTCGGGGTAGCAGTGGTCCATCACGATGACGTGCCCGCCCGGGCGCACCGTGCGCGCCATCTCGCGGACGACTTCGTCCGGCGCGGCGAAATGGTGAAAGACGTTGCGGCAGACGGCGCAGTCCATCGCACTGTCCCTGATCGGGGTCCGCTCGCAGAGGCCGAGGATGAAGTGAGCGTTCACGGCATGGCCTTCGTCCGCGAGTCGCTGCTTTCCCGTTCGGACCATCGCGGGGGTGATGTCCAATCCGAGGACGCGCCCGCCCGTCTCAAGGAAGGGGAGGGCCGAGTTGCCCGTGCCGACGCCGAAGTCGGCCGCCCATGAGCCGGGGCCGAAACCGATCCGCCGGGCGGCTTCGCGCAGGTGATCGATCGTTTCCCCTGCGGAATGGTGGGTGAAGCTGTCCGCCCGCCGGGTAAAGCTCTCGATGTTTTTTTGCGCGGCGCCTTCCGCGCCGGTGGAAGAATCCCGGGGCATGACAATTCCCTTCACGCGTTTGAGACGATTGATCAGGCGGCCGGTTCGGCCGGGTTGCCCAAGGACAGGCTACATGGATTTTTCGAAAAAAACCGCCCCTCCGGGGGAGGCCAGAGGGAATAAAGAATAATTCCCCCGTCGGGGCGGGTGCGGCTTTGGGGTCAGGAGGCGGGTTGTTCTGCCGGAACGATATCTTCGAGCCCGATGGCGTGGGCTTCTTCTTCGGTGATCTTGTAAACCTTCCCCTGAAAGCCGCGCATGGTGTAGCCGCCGAAGCCCTGATCGAGGAAGGGGTCCTTGTTCGGGGTGAGGGTGTTCGCGTTGGAGCGGAAGGCGCCGTAGAGGTGGGGAAGGGTTCCCTCTTCTTCGGGGAACCACCAGCCGTGCTCGACGTGGACCATGATCGGGTCCATGCCGTCGAAGAGTTTCGCCCGCTGGGCGCAGCGCCCGCGCGGGGTCTCGACGCAGACCCAATCGCCGTTTTTGATCCCGAGCCGCTCGGCGGTCTCGGGATGGATCTGGGTGCGTGGATAGGGGTGGATCCGGCGGAGGGTGATGACCTGTCTGTGCTGCGAATGGAAGTAATTGGGGAGCCTCCCCCCGGTGAGGATGATGAAGGGGAACTCCTCCGCCAGATCCGGTGTGCTGTAGGGGCTCTCCGGAGGTTCGGTGAACGCGGGCAGGGGGTCGTAGCCCCTGTCCTGCCAGACGGTGCTGAATAACTCGGCTTTTCCCGAGGGCGTGGGGAAGCCGCGCTCCCGCCGGTAGAACGTGCTCTCGTGCTTGCGGTATTCGATCCGATCGAAGGCGCCGCCCGCCTCGACGGCTTCGCGCCATGAACTGCCCGACTCGCGCAGGCGCTCGTCAAAAAAGTCGACGACGGTACGCCAGGGCCAGTTTTGATCCATCCCCATCTTTCTCAGGATGTCGCCCAGGGCCTCGAACTCGTCGCGCACTTCGCCGAGCGGCTCGACGGCGCGGACGCAGCGGACGTTCCCGTAGGGGCCGTAGCCGTGGGTTTCCATGAGGCGCTCTTTTTCAAAGTGCGTCGGGGCGGGGAGGACGATGTCGGCGATCTGCGCCGAGGGCGTCATGAAAAGGTCGGCGGCCATGTGGAAGTCGAGCGCCATGAGGGCGTCGAAGACTTCTCTTGAATTGCTCCAGGTGAGGATCGGGTTGCCGCCGATGTTGACCCACGCGCGGACGGGGTAGGGCTCGCCCGTCAGGATGGCCTTGAGGACGGCGGGGTTGTTCGCGTAACGCTTCGTCTGGGGCCCGGCGCAGAGGCGGAAGCGGTCGGCGCCGAGCTGTTTTTCGTAGACCTCGTCGGGGAGCGTTTCGCCGAACTTGTCGGTGAAGGTGCGGCAGCCCTCGTAGGAGGGGGCGGGGTGCATGTTGCCGCCGGGGATGTCGATGTTGCCGGTGATGCATTCGAGGATCATGCAGGCGCGGCCGTTCTGGTGGGCGTTGATGTTCATGTCGAGCCCGACGCCCCAGGCGATGGCGGCGGGTTTGGTCCGCGCATAGAGGCGCGCGGCGCGGGCGATGTCTTCCGCCGGAACCCAGGTGATGGCCTCGGCCTCGCGGGGGGCGTAGCGGGCGCAGCGCTCCTTGAGGAGCCGCCAGACCGTCTTGCAGGTTTTTCCCCGGACGTTGTATGTGCCGTCGAGGACGGGCTGGATGCCCAGCCAGTGGGCGGGGATGGGGGTGTTCCGGCGCGAGTCGACGACCATGAGGTTTCCCGCCTCGTCTCGCAGGAGTTCGCCCGTTTCGGTCTCGACGAGGCAGGGGGCGTTGGACCAGTTTTCGACGAATTGCCAGTCGAAGAGCTCTTCCTCGATGATGACGTGGATCATGCTCATGGCGAGGGCGGCGTCGGTGCCGGGGCGGACGCGGAGCCAGAGGTCGGCTTTTTTGGCGATGGCGGTGCGCCGGGGATCGATCACGATCATGCGCGAACCTTTTTTCATCTGCTCGAGCGCCTTCCAGCCGAGGATGGAGTTGTGGTGGGTGATCTCGGGCTGATCCCCCCAGAGGACGAGGCAGGCGGGATTGCCTTCGTAGTCGGGCGAATAGTAGTTGCCGAGGGTGGCGTTCGAGGCGGAGCGGCGGGGCATCATGCACTGCGCGCGGCCGGGGCCGGTGCGGTTGGTGCTGCCCAGGTTGAGGAGGAAGAGATCGACGATCCAGGCGACCTCGTCGGCCTTGGTGCCGTCGCCGCCGGTGACGGCGAGGGGGCCGTAGCGGTCGATGATTTTTTTGAGTTCTCTTGCGCAGGTGTCGATGGCCTCGTCCCAGCCGATGCGCTCCCACTTGCCCTCGCCGCGCTTTCCGACGCGCTTCAATGGATGGAGAAGGCGGTCGGTGTGATAGAGGACTTCCAGCCCGGCCCGGCCCTTGACGCACAGGTTTCCGCAGTTGTTGGGATGGTCGGGGTCGCCCTCAATCTTGACGGCGCGGCCGTTCTTGACGTGGACGATGATCCCGCAGCCGCCGTGGCAGAAGAAACAGCCCGATTTGATAGCCCGTGTGCCGTTGTTTGCGCCCATTTTGATCCGGGTCCTTTTGAGCAAGTTGTTTCCGCCGGTAGCGCCAGAGGGAGGAGCCATATTTAAGACTATTTTATCCTAAAACTGGGCAGTCCTGTCAAACGGATCCGGAGTCATGGCGGCGCGATGTCCCCGGAAGGGTGTGGGCTTCATTTCCGAAAGAGCGGCCTTGAACAAGGCGTAAAGAGGGGTCTTAAATAGGTCTTAATGGGGCTGAAGTGGTCGCCTGACGGGCAAAATCACCCTATAATCGCTCAAAACCCCGGGCAAACCCGGCGAATTCCGGAAAAATTCTCTTCAAAAAGGACCGGAAATGACCACGGCGACATCGGCGTTCTACGAGGCGCTGGAGAAGGGCGTGGCGGGCGAGCGGCTCTCGTTCGAGGAGGGCCTGGCGCTGCTGGATGGGAACGATCTGGCGGCGCTCGGCGCGGCGGCGGACGAGGTCCGCCAGCGAAAGCATCCCGAGGGCTTCGCCACCTACTGCATCGACCGCAACATCAACTACACGAACGTCTGCGATGTGTACTGCACCTTCTGCGCGTTCTACCGCCCTCCGGGGGAGCATCCCGAGGCCTACGTCCGCACGAAGGACGAGATCAGGGCGAAGCTCGACGGCCTCTACGCGGCGGGAGGGAAGCAGGTACTCCTCCAGGGAGGGCATCACCCGGACCTTCGCATCGAGTGGTACGAGGACTTGTTCCGCTGGATGAAATCGGAGTTTCCCGACCTTCACCTCCACGCGCTGAGCCCGCCCGAGATCCACCATATCTCGAAGCTCGAAGACATGCCCTACGAGACGGTGATCGGCCGCTTGCGCGCGGCGGGGCTCGACTCGATACCGGGCGGGGGCGGGGAGATACTGGTGGACCGCGTGCGGCATAAAATCGCCCGGTTGAAGGTGGACTCGGACGGCTGGCTCGATGTGATGCGCCAGGCGCACCGGCTGGGCCTTCGCACGACGGCGACGATGATGTTCGGCCACGTGGAGACGCCCGAAGAGCGGATCGAGCATCTGGATCGCCTTCGCGCGCTGCAGGACGAGACGTGCGGATTCACGGCGTTTATTTGCTGGACGTTTCAGAATGACGGCTCGGCCGCGCTGAAGACGCAGACCGTGGGCAGCAGTGAGTATCTGCGCACCCTCGCCATGAGCCGCCTTTATCTGGATAATTTCGATAACGTGCAGTCTTCCTGGGTGACGCAGGGGATGAAGGTGGGCGAGCTCTCGCTCCGTTTCGGGGCGAACGACATGGGCTCAACCATGCTGGAGGAAAACGTTGTGAGCGCGGCGGGAACCGTCTATTGCATGAACGAGCCGGACCTTCACCGCATGGCCGAAGCGGCGGGTTTCACCCCCCGGCGCCGCAACTTTTTTTATGAGCTGATCGGATGAAGATCAAAACCCTCGCCCCCATTCTTGTTGGGCTCATCGTGGCGGTGACGCTTCCCCTGGGGGTCATTTTCTTGTTCCTTATTTTATGTCCCTTGTGCGCGCGCGAGTCGCGCCGGCTTCGCACTTCTTGCCAGCTCACCGACTGGAACTGGGAGCACGATATGGTCGCCATCAGGCGATCAATTTTAAATTCCCGTCCGGGTACGGAAATCAGTTATTACAGGCCCCGAAGATTTTATGGGCCCCGCTAGCGGTCCAAAGAACGGAACCCACGCGGGGGGGGGGCCGTCTTCCGGAGTGCAAAGTCTCTGGTTGGCCGACCTGGTCTGCCCGGTCACTTCTCCTCCCATTGCAAAAGGCGCGGTTTTAACGCGAGACGGGCAGGTCGAGGCAGTGGGTCCGGCGGATGAGGTGCGCCCCGCAGGCGGTCTTGCCGAGGAGCGCGATTTCGGCAGGGCTATCCTGATTCCCGGCATGGTGAATGCGCATACCCACATGGAACTCAGCGGAATGAGGTTCGATCCATCTCCGATCGCGGACTGGATCGTGCGCCTCGTGCGGGAGCAGCGGACTTGGTACTACCACCTGTTTCTTTCTTCCGCCCAGATCGGAGTAGCTGCCTCGGTGGGCGCAGGCGTGACCTGTGTGGGCGACATTTCGAACACGGGCCACAGTCCGGCCGTCCTCGGCAGATACGGTCTGCGCGGAGTTGTTTTTTTCGAGGTGCTCGGTCTGGACCCCGGAGAGGCTGGGCACCTCGTGAGAGATCGCTTGCTCGCCCGCGCGGACATGTCTCTGATGAAGGGGACGAAAGACGAGTTTTCCGGAACCCTTCGACGGGGTGCAAGCCCGCACGCGCCCTACACCTCGTCCATTTCTCTTTATGAGGCGGTGCTCAAGGCGGGCCGGGAGCAGGGCTGGCTCACCGCCACCCATCTGGCCGAGAGCCCGGAGGAGATACGCTTTCTGAAAGACGGCGGCGGTCCCTTCGCCGGGATGCACAAATCGCTCGAAAGTCCGGTGAAAGGGTTCAAACCGCCGGGCTGCTCTCCCGTGCGTTATCTGGCGGACGCGGGTGCGCTCGAGGGGATCGCCCTAGCCATTCACTGCAACCAGACGGACAAAGAGGACTGGGAACTTCTTCGGGAGGCGGATACGGCCGTCTGCCTGTGTCCGCGTTCGGCGGCCTATTTCGGACACCCTTTCGCGGATGCCGCCGGGATGCGCAAGGCGGGGGTGCGCCTCTGCCTCGGGACGGACAGCCTGGCGAGCAGC
>CAMYJL010000079.1 GCA_947258645.1 uncultured Nitrospinota bacterium | reverse complement strand
AGCATGACGCTAATCACCCATGCGGTCGCCAAGTACATGCCGTCTAGCAGGAGGCCGTCGATCCACCAGGGGATGCCGATCGCCGCGGCGCCGCTCTTGAGGACGGGGTGGAGGGTGTCAAGCAGGAGCGTCGCGAGCATGGCCGAGGGGACGTTGGCGCCCGATATCGTGATCCAGAATACCAGCGTCAAGAGCAGTATCATGACCGGGAAGCCGGTCAGCCGGCTGGTTACGAGCCGGTCGATCGTCCGGTCCAGATCGAAGCGCCGCTTTTCATCGCCCCGCGTCACGGCCCGATCGGAGAGCCCGGCCGCCTCCGTATAGATGGCCTCCATGAGCAACTGGTGAAACTGGGCGCCCACCTGCCACCGGAGCGCCGAGGCCTCGGCGAGAATTTCGACGCGCGCCGTCTCGGCCGGCATTCCGGCCCGAACCGCCGCCCGCTCCAGTGCCTCTTCGGAAGAGGCGTCGAGCCGCTGGAGTTCACCCAGCTCCCCGCTTTCAACCGCCTCCGTGATCCGCTCGTCACCGTCGAGGAGTCGAAGCGCCACCCACTGCTTGTTGGGAAGACCCGGGTAGGCCCGGCTCACCTTTTCGACGATGCGCTCCACCGCGCCCTTCAGGGGAGGCGGCTGGCCGCCCACGCGGCGGGGCTTGCAGATCACATCACCGGTGGCGACCTCGGCGATGGCGCGATTGAGTTCGTCCAGACCCTCGCCGTAGCGCGCGGAGACCGGAATCACCGGA
Organism: uncultured Nitrospinota bacterium; assembly: GCA_947258645.1. Classification (GTDB taxonomy): domain Bacteria; phylum UBA8248; class UBA8248; order UBA8248; family UBA8248; genus CAMYJL01. The sequence goes on along the minus strand of CAMYJL010000079.1, from coordinate 11,609 downwards.
ACGCCCAAATCCCGCGCCAGCCGGCGATCGTCCACCCGGAGACCGTGACGCCGGGCCTCGTCCATCAGGTTCAGGCAGACCACGACCCGATCCGTGATCTCGAGCACCTGCAGGGCGAGATTGAGGTTGCGCTCCAGCCGCGTCGCATCGACCACGATGACGGTGACGTCCGGCTGCCCGAAGAGAATGAAGTCGCGCGCGATCTCCTCGTCGAAGCTGGCCGCGAGGAGCGAGTAGGTTCCCGGAAGGTCCACCATCTTGTAGCGGTGTCCGCCATACGTGTAGCCGCCCTCGGCGCGCGAGACCGTCTTGCCGGGCCAGTTGCCCGTGTGTTGCCGCAGACCCGTCAGCGCGTTGAAGACGGTGCTCTTCCCCGTGTTCGGATTTCCGGCGAGCCCGACGACAAAGTCCCAGTTCTCCATATCCAGGCCGAGCTTGATGAGGTTTCCGGCGTGATGAACCGGGCAGGCCTCGCAGGCGGGCGAGACGGGATGGCTCATGCCTTGTCTCCATTATCGGGCTTCACCACCTGAACCAGGTCGGCCTGCCCGCGTCGCAAGGCGATGACGGCGCCCCGGATGCGGTAGGCGACCGGGTCGCCGGAAGGGCTCGCCAACTCGTGCTCGATCACCGTGCCGGGGATCACGCCCAGGTCCAGCAGCCTGCGCCGCTCGGGGCGAGATGCCGACAACCCGCCCCCTCTGCCCCCGCCGCAGGCTGGAGAGACGCTCAAACGGCCCCGCCATCGTCTGCTCCGAGGGAAGTCGAATTACGGAGAGATTCGCCGCGACGACCGGGGCCAGAACATATTCTTCCGCGTCCGCCTCGAAGCGAATCCGCTCCGGACGGCTCTCGATCACCCGGACGCGCATCCCGGGATGGAGGTCTTCAGCAACGAGTTGGGCGTGGACGGCCTCGGGCTCGTCCTCCACATGGACGACTGCGGCGAGTTGGCCGACGGACAGCTCCGTCAGCGGAATGCCGCTGGGCGGAGGAAGGTCGCCCTGGACCGTCGGGATGGGATCGCCGTGCGGATCGAAGCGGGGGTGGCCCATCTGCGCGGCCAGCTTCTCCGTCTCCTCGCTGGAGGTCTTGTGCTCGCGGTACTCCGCCCTCTGGTGCCATTCGACCGCGTCGAGGCTGGTCTGATCGGAGAAGTAGCGCTCCAGGAGGCGGTGGATCCGGACGACGCGGAGGGCGTAGCTCCGGCCTTCCGGCGTGAGCTGGTAGCCACTGTCCGCGGAGGCGACCAGCTCTGTCTTCTCCAGGCGCTCGAGCAGATTAGCGGCGCGGTTCCCCGAGATGCCCAGAGCGCCCGAGAGGCTTTGGAGGGTGCAGGAAATCTGCCGGTACTCACAGTCGTGGACGTGCTTCAGGGCGTCCTCGATCAGAACCCGCTCCGATGCCCGGAAGGTCTGGAGCCAGCGCCAGAAAATCCCCCGGATGGGCCAGAAAAAGAGAACGGCCAGGAGGACGACGACGGCGGCGATGAACAGGGCGCGGACGGGATCGGTCATGGAACTCTACCCTCAAAAAACATCGATTCTTTCGGGGAAACAGCGACCGAAAAAACTTAAATGTGTCTAAATCAAATATTTAGCCAAACTAAAATTTTGTCAATCCCGGTTCATTCCTCACACAAGAATGATGTTATCCGATATTTCCCATATGGTTGCTTAAAAAACCCGAATGACCATTACAAGGCGCGATTCTTCATCAGGTTGGCCATCAGGACATTTTCCCCCGAAACGCTAATATACCGTCCGGAAACCAGGTCGGCCATGCACACCGGGATGAAACGGTTCCCCGCACACTTTTCTTTGAGGAGTTTCGTGGATTTCAAGCGAATTCCGCCCTCGGGCGTCTACCACCTGGTTCTCCGCCTGAAAGCGTCCAGGCGCATCCGCGTCGGCGCGCTCGGCGTGATTTCTTTTCCCGCCGGGTATTACACCTACACCGGACGCGCCATGCGGGGTCTCGCCGCCCGCCTCACCCGCCACACCCGGCGGAAAAAGCCCCTCCGGTGGCACATCGATTATTTCCGGAACCATGCCGAATTCGTCGAGATCCGGATCATCCCCGCCACCGATCCCGGCGAGGAAGAGCGTCTGGCCGAAATTCTCCTGCGCAGAGCCAGGAAAGCCTTGGGTGAAGCCGCCCTTCCCGCCCCCGGCTTCGGCAGCTCGGACAGCCGCCTGCCCTCCCACCTCATCTACTGGGGAGCGTCCGTGCCCGAAATACACGGAGGACCATGGGGACGACCCGCGCCCGTGTCCCGGGTCGGGGGAAGAGCGTATGATGAAAAGTAAAAAATCACTGGGGGGGGCGCCATTTCTCCCGGCCAATCTTTTTTTAACCGGACAAGGAGAACTCCCATGGAACTGATCGATCTCTCTCAAACCATTGCGCCGGGCGGCTACGAGCGCCCGTTCCATCCCAAAGTTGAGATCAGCCCCATGATGACCCACGAGGAATCATCCAAAAAATTCCACGGGAAATTCTCGTTTCAGGCCATGCGCCTCCAGCTCTGCGATCACACCGGCACGCATGTCGATGCATTGAACCACTACGTCCCCGCACCGGACGCCCCTTCCATCGACAAACTCCCGCTCGATCGCTTTTTCACCGAGGCGGTTTGCGTGGATTTCTCGGATGTGCCGCCCCGCACATTCATCGAACCGGCGGACATCGAACGGGAGATCGGCCTCCACGGCCTCACCATCGAACAGGGTGACACCTTCCTCTACCACACCGGCCATTACGAAAAGTGTTTTCGCAATCCCGACCCCGACGTATGGTGGAAGGAGTTCGCTGGGCTGAGCCGTACGGCGACGGAATATCTGGCCGATCACGGGGTGTTGAACATCGGTTGCGAGGCGTTCACCATCGAAAACCCGACGGAGATGTTCCCCGAGTCGGAGGAGCCCTATCCCTCGCATCAGGTTTGCAAAGAGCGCGGGATGCTCAACACCGAAAATCTGGTCATCCCCAAGCGCCTGGTGGGCAAACGGTTCCGGTTCATCGCCCTGCCCCTCAAGCTCGCGGGCGCCACGGGCTCGCCCATCCGCGCCGTGGCGCTGCTGGACGGGTAGGCCTCAACCTTCTCCCGGTTTCCGGGCGACGAAGAGATAGCGGTTCAGGCTGAAGAAGTATTCCCCCGCATCCCCCAGCTCTTTCAATTCTTCCGCCCAGGCCTTAGCTTCGTCTTTTTCGATCCCGCCGTGCCGAATGACGAAGGGGACGATGATGTCGAGCATGCGGCGGCTGTAGCTGTCGGGGCCGTATTCCGGATTGAGAATGACGTGAACCTTCCGGTCCGCGATCCCGAAACCCGCGGCGCGCAGATGGGCCGACAGCGTGCGGGGAAGATGGGGATCTGCAAGGTGCCTGTCCCACGCCTCGACAATTCGATCGGCCCGCGCTTTATCTCGCGCGTTCCAGACGAGCGAGCTCCAGTCGGTATCGAGAATGACCGCCCGCCCCCCGGGCCGGAGGACGCGGCGAAGCTCGGCCAGCGCCGCCGGAATGTCCGCGACGTATTCGTACACCTGGGTCGCCAGCGCCGCGTCGAACTCCCCGTCCCCGGCGGGAAGCGCGGTGGCCTCGCCTTCCCGGAAGCTCGCCTGGGCGAGCCCCGCGCAGCGCTTTTGCGCCAGCAGGATCATCGGCGGGCTAGAATCCACGCCGCAGACGCTCCCCGACGGGCCGACGGCCATCGCGTTATCCCGCATACAAAAACCCGGCCCCGAGCCGATGTCCAGAACGCTCTCTCCGGGCTGGAGGTCCAGGGCGCCCAAAACGAAATCGCGCTGCCTCACCTCGTCGGGCGATGTGTACACCGCCTCGACGCGCCGGGCAGTTTTCTCATCGAATGGAGGCGGCTTGCCCAAGAGATATCCTTCCATCCCAGAGTGTGGAGGCCGTTCGTTGACCCCCGCCTTTTCTGGAGCGTATAAAGCCATCCTGTCCAACAGGCATTTTCTCACCCCGAAAGGACCATCCTGGATGGATTCGACGAAAAAAATCAACATCACCGCGATCGCCGCCAGCCACGGGGTCAACTCTTTCTACCTGTTCTTCCTGATCCCGATCATTCCGTTGCTCACCAAAGAATTTCAACTCAACTATATCGAAGTGGGAATGATCACCGCCGTGTACTCATTCGCAAACGGTGTTTTCCAATTTCCCATCTCGTTTTTGGGGGATTATTTCGGCCGCTGGCGTTCGGTGTTGGTGCTCGCTCTCCTTGTACAGTCCGTACCGATTTTCCTGTACGGACTCGCACCGACTTTTTTTATTTTTCTGGCGTTCGTCTTCCTGAGCGGACTCGGGTGCTCCGCCTATCACCCCCCCTCCATCGCGCTCATCACCCGTGAAGAACCCAACCGGCGGGGCTTTATCATGGGAATCTTCGCCGGCGGCGGAGATGTCGGAAGCATCCTCACTCCCGCCGTCGTCGCCGGGCTGACGGCATACCTCGCCAGCTGGCGGCTCGCCGCCCAGTGGTCCGTCATTCCCGGTATTCTCATGGCGCTCATCATTTGGTATCTGTTCGAGGATATCCAGCGGGACGTCCGCCCCATGAAACAGGCGGCCCGGGCCACGTTCCGGGCGCTTCTCTCGAACCGTCCCCTGCTCCTTCTGGTCCTGCTTTCCTCCTTTCGGATCACGGGCTTCAAGGGGCTGGTCACGTTTCTTCCCCTCCTGCTCGCCGAGATGTACGGATTTAACACCAAAGGGGTTGGGTGGATCATGTCCACCTACTTCATCGTCGGAACGGTGACGACGATCATCGTCGGACGCATGTCGGATCAGGGCAGTAAAACGAAATTCATCATGGTCATGACATTTCTATGCGCTTTGGGGCTCGCCGCCATCTCCTGGGTGGATACCGTCCCCGGCATTCTGATCGCCATCCTCGCGGTCGGCAGCCTGCTGACACCGGTCCCGAGCCTCGTCCTCGCGGTGGGGACTGAGCTGGTGGATGAGCGCCAGCGCGCCAGCGCCATCGGCCTCGTCTATGCTGTGAACGAGGGGGCGAGCACGCTCTCTCCCCTCATCGGGGGCCTCGTTGCGCAATCCTTCGGCCTGCGCCTTTCGTTTCTTTTTTACGCGTTCCTGTTCGGGGTATCGACCGTGATCGCTTTCATCCTCCACCGCGTGAGCCGGCACCGCCCGGTGGCGGCCACCGAGGGAGCGGCATGAGCCAGGACCAGGCCCTGGGCGGAGAAAGCGCCGCAGCCAAAGCCCCGGGTATCTCGAACCCCGTTCCTTGGTTCTCGATGAGCCTTTTGTTCCTGGCCCACTTCGTCGTGGACAGCCAGGTGAGCTTTCTCTCGCCTCTTCTCCCCCTCCTCAGTGAGAAGTTCGACGTTTCGCTCAGCGCGGTCGGGCTGCTCGCTTTCCTCCTCGCCATATTCAACGCAGGGGGCCAGCCGCTGACAGCCATCCTGACGGACCGCTGGCCCCGGCTTCCCTGGCTCGGCGTTGGCCTGATTGGCAGCGCTTTTTTCCTGACGGCGATCGCCTGGCTGCCAACCTATACACTCGTAGCCGCCGCCATCCCCTTTGGCGGATTCCTGGCGGGCCTGGCCCACCCCGACATGAGCTCGCGGGCAGGGGCCTTGAGCGATTGCCACCGCAGCCTTTGCGTGAGCGTGTTCGTTTCGGGCGGAAGGCTGGGCTTCGCGATGGGACCGCTCGTGGCCACCTTCGTGGCCAAGAATTGGGGGATGGAATGGCTCTGGACCTACGTCCTCCTCAACGTGGCCGCCGTATTCGGCCTCACTCGAGGCCTTCCCCGGCCCCCCCTTTCCAGAGAGACCGGAAAGGGATTCGCCATCCTCCGGGGTCTTGGGCGGGCCGTCCGAACCGCAGGGACGCCTCTATTCATTCTAATCGGCGTGACCACCTTCCGGGCGGTCTGCACGGTCAACATGCAGAGCTTCCTGCCTTACATGTACGTGGAGCGCGGAATGGGCCTCTGGCAGGGCAGCATCGCGAATTCGATCCTGCTCGTCTTCGGGATGGCCGGAGTGGTATTCGGGGGAGCTGTCGCCGGCCGCTTTGGGAAGAAAAATATGATCGTCTACGGTGTCATCCTCGCCCTCGTCGGACTGGTCGGGTTTCTGGTCGTGCCGCCGTCGTGGGGGCTCCTCCCCGTGGCCCTGCTGGGATTCGGCCTCTACATGCCGATGGGGGTGAGCATGGCATTTGCCCAGGAATTTTTGCCTGAACACCGGGGGTTCGCCAGTTCGCTCACGCTGGGCGTTTCGTGGGGCGCTGCCAGCCTCTCGGTTATCCCCCTCTCGCTTCTGGCCGAACGGGTCGGCCTCCATCAAGCGTTCTGGGTTTTGCCGCTGAGTCTTCTCGTTGCCCTGTTCTTCAGCGTTCTTCTTCCGAAAGAGGAAAAGAATTAGTCCGGCATTTTCCCGAATTCGGGCAACCAGACAAAAAAAGCGCGGCCCCGACGAACTCGAGACCGCGCTTTTTGTCTTTCCGCTTTATGCCACCGCAACCCCCTGCTCGGCCAGCAGCTCATCCAGCATCAGATCGATGCGCGGCTGTTCGGTCCAGTCGGACTTGTAGGCGATCTTCCCTTCCTTGTCGATGATGTAAACCATGTTCGGCATCCGGCCATACGCGTGGACCACCGTCTCATCGATATCGTCCACCAGGACGGGAACCTTCATTCCGAACTGCTCGACAAGCTCTTTCGCGTAACCGAGCTTATGCTCGTACGAAGTGTGCTGCGTGTATTTCTTAAAATACCTCCGCTCCCCGGCGTGAGGCTCTTTCGAGTACACGACGAAAAACTCGACATCCCTGTCCTTGTATTTCTCCCGAAGCTCTTCCATGCCCGGCACCTGCCGGCGATAGGGCGGTCACGTAATGGCGCCGAATTCGAGGACGATATTCTTCTTCCCCCGGAATTCGGCGAAGTCCACTTCTACCCCTTCGGTGGTCTTGAGCTTCACGGGAGGCGCATCATTACCCGGCTGGAGCAACTCCGCGAAGGCCTTGTGGCGCACCTTCCGGAATCCGCCCAACTCTCTTTTGACAACTTTGACAGGGTCCAGATACCAAAGGCTCCAGAGTCCTCCCAAGGGCCCCGGCGGCCTATCGAAATGATCCGTCTTTCGCATCAATCTTCTCCTCAAGCGCGATGGAGAGAAACGTGTTTTATTTAAAAAGGGCTGTTTAATAGAATAATCATTCTCGGGGATTTTGTCGAGAGAAGCTTTCGGCCCCAAATCAGCTATTGAGGCATCGGGCACCCGGGCCTAAAATAAAGGCTGCCGAGTTATTCGGCGCCGCCCGGAAAAAACCGGAGATACTGACGTGCCATCCAGCAACAGGGCCAGACTGGCGCTCCTCGCGGCCGTGGCCGTTCTCTCGACCCTTTCGTTCCCAGCTACGGCCTTTGCCCAATCCGACGCGCCCAAAAAGGCGCCCGCGCCGTCGTCCCTCACACCGGAAGAAGCGCGAATACTCCAGAAAGAGAAAAAAGCCAGGGAAGACCGGAAGAAGATCAGCACCATCAGCAAGCTGATCCAGGACATCAACAAAAAGCTCAAGCTACGCACGTCAGGACAGGAGGTTTTCGATCAGAAACAGGCGCTGGAAAACCGGCTCCGCGACAAGATCACGCTTTTCAAAATGACCGACCAGGCCATGTCGGAGGCCACCCGACTCGCCCGGGAGGTGGAGGAAATTCACCGGACCAACCGAACCGGCCCCAAAAATTCCCGCCGCCAGCAACTTGCGAATTTTCTCGAAGCGCGCAGACGCGAATACATCACGTTCGCGACCCGATGACCGGGCCGCGGTGAAAACTACTCTTCTTCCCGCCTGAAAACACACCACGACACGTCGGCCACCCGGCGGAAACCCAGACTCGTGAAAACACGATGGGAAGGCGTATTTCCATCCACGATATAGCAATAGACTGGCATTCCCCGCGCAAACTGTCTCTCGGCCAAGGCCGAGGCCATATAGCGCCCAAGCCCGCGATTCCGGAACTTCTCGACCGTATGGAGCATTCCTATCGATCCATTCGCGTGAACGATCATGTAGGCGGCCAGTTCCCCATCAACCCGGACAGCCACGTGCGGCGCTTTCGAGAGACGATTTCTCACGTAGGGAACACCCTCACCGTGCTGGGCCAACTCGGCGACCAATTCATATTCATCCTCGCGGATGCTGCCGATCGGCGGGCCTTCCGCGAAAGGGGTGAAATCTTCCTTTCTTAGCGTGTAAAGGCCGCAGCCGGTCTGGCGGACGACATCGCGCGTCTCGGCGATGACCTCCCGGGCGGAGGCCGGGAGCGCGCTCAATCTCAAAACGCCCGTCTCATCCTGCGCGCCCGGATGGTAGGGGGACTCCCCCTCTTTTTCCATTTCCGCGGCCATCGCTTCCAGATCGCTCAGATGGGCGACAATATCATCCGGACGCCCAAGGGGCGCCAGCCAGCCGCGCGCCCGATGTATCGCCAGATGCGGATTCTCGATGTCGTCTATCCACACGGAAAGCTCGTTCGCCCCCTCGGCGAGAGCGCCGCGCATCCGGAAGCTGAAAGGTTCGTGAGCCTCCAGGAACCGCACAAACCGCGGGTCTTCCGGATTTTCTAAAGGCGAAAAAGCCACGTGTGTTTCTCCTGTAAATCGGCGCTGTCTTCATCCCCGCAGGGCCGAACGGATTTTATACATTCTTCCGCTCTGGTAGTGTAGGAGCATTCTCGGGATTATTTCGAAACTGGAACGAAAGGGGCATCCATGCGCAATTACCGCATTGTCGTCATACCGGGTGACAACATTGGCCCAGAGCTGATCGAAGCGGCACTCGATGTGCTCGAAACCGTACAAAAAACGGAGGGCGACTTCAAAGTCGCGTTTGAAACGCACCAAGCCGGCGCGGCGTATTACGCAAAAACCGGCGTCGCCATGAGCCCGGAAACGCTGGAAGCCTGCCGAAGCGCCGACAGCGTGCTCAAGGGCCCGGTGGGCGATCCCGCCGTCCGCACGCCCGACGGCATCGAGGCGGGGCTCCTGGGCGGCATCCTGCGCAGCGGCCTCGATCTGTTCGCCAACGTCCGGCCCGTCAGGCTCTATCCGGGCGTGTCCACTCCCCTGCAGGGCTACGAAGCGGGCGGTATCGACTATGTCGTCGTCCGCGAGAACACCGAAGGGCTCTACGCCTCCCGGGGCAGGGGCGTCGGCGGGCCAAACGCGATGGCGGATACGATGATCATGACGCGGCCCGGCGTCGAGCGCATCGTCCGATTCGCGTTCAATCTGGCCCAAAAGCGCGAGGGCCCTCCCTCGGACGGCGTGCGTCGCGTCACCTGCGTCGAGAAGAGCAACGTCCTCCGATCGTTCGTCTTCTTCCGTGACATCTTTTTTGAAGTCGCCGCGGAGTATCCCGGGATCGAGGCCGAGACCATTTACCCGGACGCCGCCGCGCAGGCGCTCGTCATGAACCCGGGACACTACGACGTGATGGTCATGGAGAATTTTCTGGGCGACATCCTGAGCGATCTGGGCGGCGGGACCATCGGCGGGCTCGGCATGTGCCCCGGCGGCAACATCGGCGACGCTTACTCCTACTTCGAGCCGGTGCACGGCTCCGCCCCTGACATCGCGGGAAAGGGAGTGGCCAACCCGATGAGCCAGATCCTCTCGGCGGCGATGATGCTCCGCCACATCGGCGAGGCCGCCGCATCAAGCCGGATCGAAAAAGCCGTCTGGAAAGTGCTGGAAACCGGCGACGTCCGCTTCGACGAGCGGGGCCGGGCCGTTCCGGGGACAAAAGCGGTGACGAAGGCGGTCATCGGCCGGCTGGAAGATTCCTGAGACCGGGAAATATCCCCTCAATCCGAGAAGCGGTAGCGAATGAGTGTCCAGATGGCCACCCCGCCGTCCCGCCAGGTGATCTTTTTTCCCTCATCGTATGTGCGCCCGTAGTAGGAGATGGGCATCTCGTAAATCCGCCACTTTTTCGCCTTGAGGATCTTGGCAGTCAGTTCCGGTTCCACATCGAAGCGCCGGGATTTGATCGTGATCCCCTCGACGACCTCTCGCCGGAACATCTTGTAGCAGGTCTCCATGTCCGTCAGCGTGCAGTTGAAAAGAAGGTTGGTGAGGAAGGTGAGGAGGCGGTTCCCCATCTTGTGCCAGAACATGTGAACGCGCTGGGGCTTCCCGCCGAACCGGGAGCCGTAGACGACGTCGGCCAGGCCGTTCCGGATGGGCATCATCAAGTCGGGAAGCTCGGCGGGATCGTACTCCAGGTCGGCGTCCTGAATGACGATGACATCGCCCTTGGCGGCGGCAAAACCGGTCGAGAGCGCCGCCCCCTTCCCCCGGTTTTCGGGGTGATGGATAACCTGAACCCCACCGCCTTCGAGATCGGCGAGGATCTCCCGGCTGCCGTCCGTGCTCCCATCGTCCACGACGATGAGTTCGATGTTCATGGGAACTGCCCGCACCTGTTCAACAATCTTGCGAATGGTCTCGCGCTCGTTGTAGCAGGGAACCACCACGCTCAGGAGCAGCGGGGAAGACCCGGTTTCTCGCATTCTGTCCACAAATCCACCGTTTGAAGAAAATGCCGAAAAATCGGAACCGCGCGCGCCGCTAGACCAGATTCACCGAATCGAGGGCGGACAACATGTCGAGCGCGCTGGCGTGATCGGCCGCGTCGCGACCCCGCTGAACCCACTGCGTCCTGCCGTTTGAGCCGATGATAAAGGCGCCGGGAAGACGGAAACGATCTCCCACCGGTTTGGCGTGGCGGTGCCCCCCCAGCTTGGCAAAAAACGCTCTCGAGATGGTGTGAAAATTGAACATCTGTCCCCAGCCGCCGCGCCCCAGGCCGTAGGCCTCGTAGGCCTCGCCCGATGGATCTCCAAGGCAGGTGTAGGGGACATTCAACATGCCGCACACCGAATGCGACGCCGCGCCATCCGTCGGGGTGATGGTCACGACCCTCACCCCACGTTTCTCGAATTCCGGTTGATACAGGCGCAACTGCGCCAGCTGCTCCCGGCAGAAAATTCACCCGAGATGACGCATGAAAATGGCGACGAGGGGCGAATCTTTCCAGAATTCCGAAAGCCGAACGGACGCGCCCTCTCCCTTTTCAAGCGTCACATCCAAAGCCGGTTGACCAACAAGAACCCCGGTATTGCCGCTCATCCTGGTTTTCTCCGTATCTGCCGGCGGACAAGCGCCTCGAGGGCGCCTCATGGGGAGGTAGCATACACCAAACGGTGCCGAATCCCCGCCATTTCATTTCCCAACCACCCACGGGGCGCCCGCTTGGCAAGGCGGAGGCCGCATGCCAATATCCCCACTGACATCTTCTCCCAAATCCGGCAGCGCCAGAAAATCCCGAAACGGTTTTTCCCCGAAGGAGGGAAGGTCCATGCCCAGATACATCGACATCAGCTGTGAGATCAGGAGCGAAGTCCCCATTCCGCCCGGCGTACCCCAGAAGGTGAAGCACACCACCGGCTATCGGGGGCCGGACGCGAATCACTGGCAGGCCACCTGGCTCGAGATGAGCGCCCACACCGGCTCCCATGTCGACAGCACGCTTCACGTCGTCAA
>CAMYJL010000078.1 GCA_947258645.1 uncultured Nitrospinota bacterium | reverse complement strand
CCTACCGGAGGGAGGGGGAGCGAGTTACCGCTGAATTTTCCCGCGCCGGGGATGTGATCTAGAATCCCCCCATGTCAGGCGACGAAATTCCTCCCATCCTCAAACGAAAAGACCCCGCCGCGCCCTCGGTGTTCGCGCCCGAGAATCTATTGCGCGAGGGCAGGCGCCAGCTCGACATCCCGGAGGGGGGCGTCCCCCGCGTCTGCGTCCTCGATCCCGATGGCGACATCGTCCGTCACCTTCGGAAAACGGGCGGGGCCCGGCGGGACAAGAACTGGGCCTGCTACCACACCGAGATGTACGACTTCACGCGGGAGGGGATCACGTTCGGCATCGTCGGCTGCGCCGTCGGCGCCTCGTTCGCCGTCCTCATCGCGGAGGAGATGTTCGCCTCGGGCTGCGAGTTCCTCATCAGCGTCACCTCCTCGGGGCGCATCACGCCCCTGCGCGAGCCGCCCTACTTCGTCCTCATCGGGCGCGCCCTGCGCGACGAGGGCACGAGCTACCACTACCTCCCGCCGTCGGATTATTCCGCGATGGACGATGCGCTTCTGAAAAAAATGGCGGGCGCCTTCGAAGATATTCCGGATGTCGTCGAGCGCGGCGCGACCTGGACGACCGACGCCCCCTTCCGCGAGACGGAAACGGCGGTCCAATACGGCCGGAGCGAGGGAATCCTCGCCGTAGAGATGGAGGCGGCGGCGCTATACGCGTTTTCGAAAGCGCGGGGAAAACCCGTCGTCTGCTTCGCCCACGTCACCAATCAGATGGGGAAGGCGCACGGCGACTTCGAAAAGGGGGCCGACATGGGAAGCCACGCCTCGCTTCGCGTGATAGCGGCTGCGGCAGGGAGGTGGCTCGCGGGGTGAGAGATTCTGGAATCATTCTTCCCGCCCTGTCATTCTGAACCCTTCGGCTTCGCTCAGGGCAGGCTCCGTGAAGAATCTCCGGGAGAACAGATGCAATGGGTCTCTGACCTCGAAGATTCTTCGCTCCGCTCAGAATGACCCCGTTCCCCTCCCCCTAAATCTCGCACTTCCCCTCTTTCCAGTTCTTCTTCAGTTCGCGCGCCTTGGGGATCTGGGCGGGGCGGACCTTTCGCATGAGGCGCTTTTTGTAGGGATCGTCAAAGAGGCGGCCGGTGGAGGTGGCGACCTCGAACCACATGAGGGCGAGGGTGTAGTCGGGCGGGACGCCGAGGGTTTGGAGGCCGTAGTCGGCGCTGTGGATCTTGCTGATCTCGAGCTGGGCTTCGACGTGGCCCCGGCGGGCGGCCCGGCAGAACCAGTCGAGGGCCTTCCGGGTGTTGAGGACGCCGCTGTAGCCGCAGCAGTAGGCCTCGCCGAGGCGGAACATGGACTCAATGTCGCCCTCATTCGCGCGGGCGAGATATTCCCCGCGCTGGGAGGTGGTGAGGATTCCCTTGACGGTGCCGACCGTCGCCCGGGTGGCGGACTTGAGCGGGTTGCTCTCGGCGCACCCGGCGGCCGCGATCATCAGCCCGGCCAGCAAAAAAAATTTCACGGATTTCATCGGTCCCTTCCCTCTTAGATTTCACGGATTTACGCCAACTCGAGAATAGCACAGGCGGGGCGCTTCGAAATCTCCGGTTTACAATGAGCGGCGGAATGTTTCATAAACGCGCATCGCGCCGCTCCCGGCTCTCAGGGGAAGACAGGCGGATGTACGCATCGAGAAATCCGGGCGCCATTCTGATCATCGAGGACGAGCGTAACATCTCGGCGCTGGTCGTGCAGTATCTCGAAAAGGCCGGCTACGAGGCGCTCGCCGCCTTCGACGGCGCGAAGGGGCTGGATTTGGTGCGGACGCGCCACCCGATCTTCATCATTCTGGACCTGATGCTGCCCGGGATGGACGGATGGGAGGTCTGCCGCGAGATACGCAAGCTCTCGGACGTGCCGATCCTGATCCTCACGGCGCGGGAAGAAGAGATGGACCGGCTGCTCGGCTTCTCGCTGGGGGCGGACGATTACGTCGTGAAGCCGTTCAGCCCGCGCGAGCTGGTCGAGCGGGTGAAGGCGATCCTCCGGCGGGCGCGCGGCGGCGCGCGGCGGACGGGGGAGGTGCTGCGCCACCGGGAACTCGCGCTCGAGCCCGAAAAGCACAAGGTGACGCTTCGCGGAGAAGAAGTCGCGCTGACGCCCTCAGAGTACCGTCTGCTGAGCACGATGATGAGCGCTCCGGGACGGGTGTTCTCGCGGGACGATCTGCTGAGCCATCTGCATCTGGGGGGCGAGGCGGTGGTGGATCGGGTGATCGATGTGCATGTCGGCAAGCTTCGCCAGAAGATCGAGCGCGACTCGGGGCGGCCGGAATACATTCTGACGGTGTATGGCGTGGGCTACCGCTTCGCGGAGCCCCGGGACGATTCGGAGAGGACAGGCGGCAATGAAGAATAGCCTGCTCTGGCGGCTGGTAGCGATCAACATCCCCGTCATCGGGGTGGTGATCCTGGTGGTGTGGCTGGCAATCGACATCCTGGCGGCGGATTATTTTTCCGTCCTGATGGACAAGTACCACGTCTCGCCGACGGAGTCGCACCAGATGTTCATCGGGGCGATACGGCGCTACCTGATCCAGGCGAGCCTGGTGGCGATTGCGCTGGCGGTGGCGCTCAGTTTTTTCCTGACGCGGGCGGTGCTGCGGCCGCTCCAGCGCATCGGCGAGGTGACACGCCGGGTGGCCGAGGGGGACTATTCGGCTCGGACAGGGGTCAATACGAAGGATCAGATCGGGCAGCTCGCCCGCTCGTTCGATCAAATGGCGGATAGCCTGGAGCAGATCGAACAGCTCCGCAAGACGATGATCGTGGACATGGCGCACGAGCTCCGCACGCCGCTGACAAACGTGCGCGGCTATCTCGAGGGGCTGGCGGACGGCGTGATCCCGCCCTCGAAGCCGACGCTCGACATGCTCCAGAAGGAAATTCTCCGGCTCGTCCGGCTGGTGAACGATCTCCAGCGGCTGACGAAGGCGGAGGCGGCGGGGGCCTATCTGCATCGTGAGGAGGTGGATCTCGCCGGGCTGGTGAATCAGGTACTCGAAATTTACCGGCACGACATCGAGCGGCGGAAAATCATTGTCGAAACGGATTTCCCGGACGGGGCGGGCCGGGCGGTAGCCGACCGGGACAAGCTCCTCCAGGCGGTGAGCAACCTCGTGCAGAACGCCTGCCAGTACACCCCCGAGGGTGGGCGCGTGCGGATCGTTGCGGCAGGTGACGCCCGGGGGTGCACCCTCACCTTCGCCAACACCGGCGATCCCATCGACAAAAAAGACCTGCCACTCATCTTCGAGCGCTTCTACCGGGCCGAAAAATCGCGCTCCCGCGACAGCGGGGGAGCGGGCATCGGCCTTGCCATCGTGAAGAGCCTCATCGAGGCCCACGGCGGGCGCGTCGGAGCGGCCAGCGCTGGCGGCGAGACGCGAATCTGGTTCACCCTGCCCGCCACCTAAAGCCCCCGGACGCCCCCTCCCGCACTTTCCCGAATCCCCCCTGCCCCGGCCTCCCCGAATTTTTCTCCGATTTCCCGCTTTTTTCGGGCATTTCCCGAACCACCGGCCACATCCCCATTCCGCACCCTCCGGCGGCTCAGACCCGCCCGGGCTTTCTTTACAGGATCTTTATATTTTCTTTATTCGCGATTTACATCCCTCGGCTAAATTTTCCCTGTCAGAACAAGCCCATTTCACCCGATAACACGGAAAATGACCCCTTCATCGGGAATTCAAAAGGAGATCGAAAATGAAGAAGCTCTTTCTTGCGATGATCCTGGCTTCGGCCTTCATGCTTCCGGGCGCCGTCATCGACGCTCAGGCCAATCCCTGCGCGGCCAAGAACCCCTGTGCGGCCAAAAATCCTTGCGCGGCCAAGAATCCCTGTGCCGCGAAGAATCCCTGCGCGGCCAAGAACCCCTGCGCCGCGAAGAATCCCTGCGCCGCGAAGAACCCTTGCGCCGGGAAGAACCCTTGCGCGGCCAAGAATCCCTGCGCAAAGAAGTAAATGTAACCACCCCTCATACATGCCGGCCCACGGTTGGGCCGGACGGGCTGCACGGGGCGGGCCCCTCCCCTCCGTGCAGCCATTTCGTTCCACACGCTCTCTGGTGAGTCGATCAAGATGAAAAAATTCGAAAAAAAGCCGCCGAAGGCGTTACAAGGGATGGCGAACATACGCGGCGGCAGCGCATGGGCTGTCCGGCTGATCGCCTCCGGAATTTTTCTTCTGACGGCCGCCGCTTCGGCGGGAGCCCAGCCGCCCCGGGTGATTACGCTGACCCAGACGGGCTGCCAGTTCCTCGAACCCGAGAAAACCGATCACAAATTCCAGACCCGCTCGGCGAAAGACTGCAAGGCGATCAACGCCCGAAACGGCGAAAAGCGCCTCTCGGCCTCGAAGGCGATCGTGCTCAAGCCGGGGAAGTACATCTTCCGTGTCGAAAACAAAAACGTGCCCTACGAGCTCGGATTTTATCTCCGGGGGACGGGCCTCGGGCGGCTCCTTCTGCCGAAGGTATCCGGCGGCGGTCTGGTCACGGGGAAAACGCAGGATTATCCCATCACCCTGAAAGCGGGTTCGTACGTTTATTCCTGTCCGCTGAATCCGACGCCGGACTACAGGCTGGAAGTGAAAAAATAAGGCGGGAACGGTCAGAATCTGCCCCGTCGCCCCGGCGCGATGAAAGGATGAAAAGGGGTGGCACAAGCGGAGGGCTTTCTCCGCCGGGCGTTTGAAGCTGACCGCTCACAAGCGCGGATGAGCCCGCCTGGGGGCCGAATGGTTTGGCGCGCCCTAGGCGCTATCCTTCCCCGCCGAACTCACCCACCAGGATCTTCTCGACCTCGGCCATTTCGTGGAGGCGCAGGCAGGTCTTCCTCGTATCCATCAGGAGGCGGGAGGCGAGCTGTTGCACCTGAACGGGGGAGAGGAGCCGGCTGAGCTCGTCAAAAACGACATCCCAGCTTTTTCCATGCGGACGGCTAAAGGCGTACGGTCCAACCTGTCCGGACAGCTCATCTCTGGCCAGGCGTTCCTGGCGGAGCAGCTCACGGAAGACGGGTTCATACCCCTCGCCGCCGCCGTGGATGTACTGCATGAGATAGGGTTTCAACATGCGGAACCGGTGCTTTCTATCCATGGGGCTTTCCTCCATCAAATGAGGTGCCGGACGGACATTTCCCTCGGCAAACAACGAAGCATGTCGCGCCCTTATAGCCTGGTCGGCTCTGTCAGGCCCACCGGGTTATAAGTGCTGGTTTCGAACCAACTGTGAAAATCATCGATGAGCGAATCGTGCGCTTTCTTGAGGCCCGAATAGAGCCGGGCATGCTCGAGCGCCAGTGTCCCCAAGTCGGCCAGCATCCGCGCAAATTGAAGCTCATTTTCCGAGTAGCTCCGCGGCTCCGCGCTGTAGAGCCGGAGCACGCCGACAACGCGCTCCCTTAAAATCATCGGAACGGACAGAATCGAGACAATACCCTCGGCCTCGGCGTCCTCGGGATATTGAACCTGCGGGTCGCTTAGCACGTCCGGAATGTGGACGATCTTTCCCCTGAGGCATTCGGCAATGCTGTAGTCGGCGTCAATGGGCCCTTTGAAGAGATAATCCTCGCTCAACCCCCAGGCGACGGAGAGATGGAACTCTCTCGAATCCTTATCGAGCATCCGGAGCGCAGCCCCCTTGACCTGCATGGCCTCCGCCGTCTGGCGCACCAGATGGTTCAGCACTTCACCAACGTCCAAAGTGGAGGTCAGCTCCCCAGTAATCTTTCGGATGGTCCCGAGGCACGTCCCGCAATCGATTTTATGAGTCATGTTTATTCCCCCCCGTGGGCAGATTCCCCCTCTTTCCCTTGGGTAGATTCCCCCTCTTTCTTCGTTTCCATAGAACCCGCTGGGAGTGAAACAAAAAAAGCGGAGCCGACGGCCCCGCTTCCATTACGCATTCTCTTCCCCGGCCGCTGTTTCAGAGGCCGAGTCCTTCGAGCGGATGGCCGCTCGTGTGTGTGCGCCGGCTTATCGTCATGACTCCCCGGAGGCCGACGCGGGTCGCTCGGGGGAGCTATCCGAATACATCAGACACCTCTTTTGCGGCAGAGTCTCCAGTCTCTTCTTTCAGGCCTATTATTCAGGCTGATTTGACATAATTATATCTGGACGGGCGATCAAATTCAATAGAAAAGTGAACATTTCCAAAACCAGAGGAAATATTAAAAATTATCAAAGGAATAAATTTCAATAACTTATCTAATTTCATTTTCCAAAAAACATGAGAAAACGCTCCACTTTTCCTTGAACCATACCGGCCTTCCAAAAAAGACATCGCGGATGGATTGTAAACAAACCGATGCATCCGGACAGAATGTCCGTTTTCGTCCGACGCGATAGCGCGCATGGAAATCAGAGCCCTTCGCCCAAAGCAAATACCGGCTACCATGTTGTCTTTTTTCTCGAATGCGGAATAATCACATGGAAAATCCGGTTGGACGATAGGCATGAACCCGTGAAACGACATCTTGGTAAAAAGTTGAATTACCCCGCGACAGAAATGATGGCTGCCGCTTCCTCATGATGAAACACGAAAAATGGATCCGCGCCGAAAAGGGGAAACGCATGGACGGCAGACCACCGATCTCGCGCAGGCACGTTATCGCCTCCGGCCTTTCATGGGCTTTGATATCAGCCTTGAAACCCGCCCTGGCGGCAAAACTGCTTCCGACGCCCTGGCAAACCCCCGGGCCGTTTTATCCGCACAAGATCCCGCTCGACTCCGATGCCGACCTGGTCAACATCAGGGACCGGCAAAAGCCCGCGGCGGGCCGGGTCACCCACATTTTCGGGCGCGTCCTGGACGAGGACGGCCGGCCGATCCGGGGGGCGCGGGTGGAGATTTGGCAATGCGACGCTTTCGGCTTTTATCATCACCCCTGGGACAGGGGCGGCCAGGCCGATCCCAATTTTCAGGGTTTCGGAAAAACGATCGCCGGAACCGACGGCGGCTTTCGGTTCCGGACCATCAAGCCTGTCCCCTACCCTGGCCGGACCCCTCACATCCACTTTGGAATTTCGGGGATCGGCACCGACAGGTTCACGACCCAGATGTACATCAAGGGTCATCCCATGAACGAAGGCGATTCGATTTTCAGGAGCGTCCGGGACCCCATCGCCCGGAAAAGCCTCACCGTGAAGCTTCGCCCGGCGTCAAACATGGAGCCCGGTGCGCTGGCGGGAAAATTCGACATCATCCTCGGGCGCAACACATCCAAGAGCTGAGCCGGCGGCCATCATTTCGTTCGCGGTGCGTTTCGATTCCGGAAGCGCAAGAATCACCTCAAGACCACCGGCCGTGATTCCGTTTTTTCAATGACGGCGGCGGCTCTTACCGGCTCCGGCCTATCTTCCGTTTTTCCTGTTTTCCGCCATCGCGCGAAGAACGCGCTCGGGCGTAACGGGAAGTTCGCAGACAAATGCGCCCGTGGCTTCGGCCACGGCGTTGGCAATCGCGGCGGCGGTGGCGACGATGGGTGTCTCGCCCGCCCCCTTGGCGCCGTAGGGACCGTCCTCCGCCCCGACCTCGACGATGTGGCTCTCGACCTCGCCGACATCCATCGCGGTGGGCATGAGCATGTGCTCCAACCCCGGCGCGGCGACAGCCCCGCCGTCCAGGATCATCTCCTCCGAGATGGCGTAGCCCTGACCCTGTACGACGCCGCCTTCTATCTGGCCTTCGAGCTGGAGCGGATTGAAGGCGAAGCCGACATCCTGCACGCAGACGAGGCGGAGGACTTCGACCTCGCCCGTGTCCGGGTCCACGCGCACGTGGGCAATCTGGGTGGCGTACTGGTTGGCGGCGCGCGCGGGCTCGGGATGTCCCTCGACGGTGGAGGGGTCATGCGCCGGATTCAGGCCCCGGAAGGTGCCCCTCCCGATCGGCGGACCCTCGCCCTGGTTGTAGGCGCGGGACACTGTTTCCTGGAGGGTGAGCCCCCGGCCGGGATCGGCCTTGGCGCAAATGCCACCGCCCGCGAACTCGAGATCTTCGGGAGCGGCCTCCAGCGCGTCGGCAGCCTCCCGGAGGAGTTGTTCCTTCATGTCTTCCGCCGCCAGGCGAACGGCGTGGCCGACGTTGTAGGTGGTGCGGCTCCCACCCGTGATCCGGTCGTAGGGAGTGGAATCGGTGTCGGCGCTGATAACGGAGACGCGGGAAATGTCCACTCCCATCTCCGCGGCGGCCACCTGAGCGACGACCGTGTTCGAACCCGTCCCCAGGTCGCTTCCGCCGACGGCAACGACGAGCGTGCCGTCCTCGTTCGCGCGGATGGTCGCGCCCGAGGGCCCGCCGCCGGTGGGAAAACGCGAGCAGGCCACCCCGTACCCTTCCCAGGGTGTTTTCGTGCGATCCTTCCAGCCCACCGCCCGGGCCGCTTTTCGCAGGGTGGTTTCGAGGCTGACCGCGTACATTTTCGCGCCGACCGAGTCAAGGTCGCCGTTTTGAAAAGCGTTTCGAAGGCGAAGCTCGATAGGGTCCATCCCGAGTTCGCGCGCGATCCGATCGAGTTGGCCCTCGGCGGCGTAGGCCGCCTGGGGCGCGCCGAGCCCGCGCACCGAGCCGCAGGGCATGTTGTTCGTGTAGGCGAGTTTCGCTTCGATGGAGACGTGCGCCATCCGGTAGGGGCCCGTCACGGCGTAGGTCGTCCGCCCGAGCACGTTGGGACCCGAGGTGGTGTAGGCGCCGGTGTCTCCGAGAATTTCGGCGCGCCGCGCGAGGATCTCCCCGTCGGCGCTCACGCCCGTCTCAAGGCGCACGCGAAAAGGATGGCGCGGATGGCTCGTGACGGTGTCCTCCTCCCGGTCCAGGACCATTCGTACCGGGCGTCCCGCCTTCGCGGCGAGCAGAGCGGCGACCGGCTCAAGCAGTTGCGTGGTCTTGCCGCCGAATCCGCCGCCCACGTGCGTGCAGACCACGCGCAGGCGAGAAAGACTCACGCCGAGGGCGGCCGCAATCGAGGCGCGAACGCCGAATGCCGCCTGCGTCGGGGTCCAGACGGTGATGCGCCCGCCGGAGCCGGGCTCGGCCAGGCAGGCACGGGGCTCCAGATACCCGGCGTGCATCCGCGGCGTCTGGTAAGTGTCCTCAAAGACATGGGCGGCGCGTGCGAGCGCCGCCTCCGCGTCTCCGGAATGGACCCGGATCAGACACGGGACGTTTCCAAAGCGGATGTTTCCGGGAAAGGCTTTATAGGATTCCAGATCGGGATGAACGAGAGGCGCGCCGTCCGAGAGGGCTTCTTCGGGATCGAAAACGGCGGGGAGTTCTTCATACGCCACCCGGATGAGCGAGAGCGCCTCCTCGGCGGTTTCTTCATCAACCGCGGCGACCGCCGCTACTCTCTCGCCCCGGTAGCGCACCCGGCCGCGCGCGAACAGGGTTTCGTCATAGACAAAACGGCCGAGGCGCACATCCGGCGTATCTTCGCTGGTCACCACCGCCATCACACCGGGCAGCGCCCGCGCGCGGCGCGTGTCGATCTTTTTAATGAGAGCGTGCGAATGAGGACTCAGCAAAATTCGCACGGCGAGCATTCCGCTCAGAGCCATGTCCGCCCCGAAGCGCGCCTCGCCAACCGCCTTCTCGGCGCCG
Source organism: uncultured Nitrospinota bacterium (assembly GCA_947258645.1). Lineage (GTDB taxonomy): Bacteria > UBA8248 > UBA8248 > UBA8248 > UBA8248 > CAMYJL01. The sequence continues at coordinate 1,439 of CAMYJL010000078.1, read as the reverse complement.
TCGATGCGGGGAACGCGCGTACCGACCGGGAAGGCGGGAAAATCGCCGTTTGCTTGCATTCCATTCCCCTGTGACATGGCTCCCTCCGAACGAAACCCGTGGGCGGAGGAAAAGAATAACACGGACGGGCAGGCTGACAGAATCGGAAGAAAAGCGGGTGTTCGACGGCATCACGCCCCTGGAGCTGGTCTCTGTTTTGCGGCAATCGGGCGTGGAAGTCCAGGAAAGCGCGAGGCCCGTCACGCCGAGGAGCGAGCTCATCGAACTGATGGGCAGTCAGCTCATTCTGCGCGCATGCGATGAGAAAAATCGCTGCCGGCCGGGGTTTCTTCGCATCGTCTCCTTCGGAATGGCCAAACACTATCGGGGGTGGAACGAGCAGAACCACACGGCGGTCATGTTTTCACCGATGTACAACAGGCTGAAGCGGCCGATGACTTTTGTCGGCGTGGCGAAGGCGTATATCAAACGCGCAGTCGCCGAGGAATGGCCGGAGGCGATATCGGCTTTTTGGAAAACGATCCGCGGCGACCTGAGAAAGAAAGATCAGCCGGGCGCATCCCGCTAGCCTCCCGAAGCTTCGTTTCCCTTAATTCATCGCCATTTTTTCGGCGCCAACCCGGAGCGGCGTGAGTTCGTGCGCCTTGGCGCGGATGGAAAGAACGGGACAGGGGGCGTAACGGACGACCTGCTCGGTCACGCTGCCCATCAGCAGCCGGCTCAGACCCCTCCTGCCGCGGGTGGCCATGACGATGAGATCGATGTCCTCCGTCTCGGCATGATGGATGATCTCACTTACCGGATCACCCGTGACGAGGCGCGGCCGCACTTTCGGCCCGGCGCACAATTCACTCAGCATGTCCCTCAAACGCGATTCGGCGAGGATTCTAGCCTCTTCATCCTCTCTTTCCATACCGACCGTCCCGGAAAACTCGCCCGCATAGTAGGCGATGTGGTCCGTCCCTCTCATGACATACAAGGCGCAGACTTCGGCGTCGCGGTGCTTTCCGATTTCAATGGCGGCCCGGAGAACTTCCTTGCTCATCAGAGATAAATCCACCGGCACGAGAATTTTCTTCGGGTCGTACAACCTCATCCGATTTCCTCCTCTTCGCGACTCGTTTCGCGATTCGTCTTCCGCTCCTCTCTCAGGCAAATCCGGGTGAGAAATCCAAGGCAACAAAAAAGGAGCAAGGCTCGCCGGCCCGCTCCCTCGCTATGCATGATTGTCCGGCCGGAGACGATAAACACGCCGGCCGCCGCGAGCGGTCAGCCGCCCGATTCAGGCGCGCCGGCTTTCCGTCAAGACTCCCGGGAGGCCGGCGCTTCACGCTCCGGGGAGCTTTCCTCTGGCATCGGACTTCCTCGCCCCAAACTCAACCCGTCAATTATAAATTTTCAGCCTGCCGATTTCAATAAAAATCGCGCTGTTTTTACGG
>CAMYJL010000077.1 GCA_947258645.1 uncultured Nitrospinota bacterium | reverse complement strand
GCCGAATATGCCGAGGTGAGGAAAAAAGACAAAATAGCCGACTACAGCAGGTTTTTGGCGCGTTATCGAAATAGCCGGAGCGAGTGGACCGCCTCCGCGACGCAGCGGCTGGAGCGCCTGCTTCTGGATGCGGCGGTGGCTTATAACGATCCAAGAGCCTTGTCGGATTTTATCCAGAACCATCCCACAAGCCCCTATCGGGATGAGGCGAGAAAAGCCCTCAAAAAGATATCGTTTGATCGGTTGCTCGCCTCGAACGATGTATCGGCGATGGCCGGCTTTATCCGCCGCTACAAGGGGTCGCCGGAAGTCGCGGTGGTCTCCAAGCGGATGGAAGAAGTGATGCTTCGTACCGCCGAGCGAACGGGTCGGGCCAGGGACCTCGGCCGCTTTCTGAAGCAGTTTCCCAACTCCTCCTATCGAGAAAGAGTCGCCACGGCGCTTTCCCTGATGACCCGAAAGCGGGAGCAGGAGGTGGGACGCTGGATAAAAGTGCGGAACGGCGAAATTGAAATTTTTCGTCCCCGCCAGTGCCGCGCCTGTGAACCCGTGATGAAAGTGCGCGCGACGGTATCGAACCAAGATCCGGACTTCGCCTTTGATTTGGTCCTCCAGTCAGAGCTCAAAAAACGAGGGGAGCGGTGTTGCCGGGTGACCCATCGGGTCAAAGGGATCCGCCCGGGGGAGGCCAGGCCGATCTCGTTTAATATTCCGGGGAAAGTTCCCGCCGGACCTCCTCCTGCGTTTGAAATTCGCATCGTGAAAGGACGTTCCTATTTCGCCGGCGATGGGGTGAAGAGCCCCGACTTGCAAGGGCAGGGAGAGAAGCTCCCCCGCGATCGATTTGCACCGAAGGCCGTACCGCCTCTCGGGCGATAGCCGAAATTACGGCGGGGATGAATGAAGGGAAGAAAGAGATTCCCCGTTATCCGCGGCGGTTTTTTTTGAACCAGAGTCTGGGCCGGTTGACCTTGCGGATGTTGGCCGAGATGAAGCGGCAAAGGGCCGGATTCCCGACCAGAAGAGATTGATGCCATTTCCGGGCGAGGTCCAGATTTTTGGGCATGTTATTTTCCGGGAAGAAAAACTCGAACAAATCCCACCGGTCTGTTCCATTCCTCCTGATGAGCGGCGAGCCGCCCGCTTCCTGAACGAGCAGGATTCCGGCCGCGACGTCCCATATGCTGGGAGCGCCGAAGAGGGCGTAGTGAAGCCCGCCGCGTGCGACGAGGGCGAGCTCGTAGGCCATGGAACCCGGGGCGCGAATCTCCCCGAGGCTGGCGCGCAGCTGGCCGGTCGGGCGGAACTGGGTCCAGTACGAGCCGGGCAGGCTGGCGATTCGCCTCCCGGTGGGCCTGTCGTCCCCGGCGACCTGAACGGGGTGGTCTCCCCGGTAGGCGCCGCCGCCTCTCCAGGCCCGGTAAATGGTCCCGCCTCCATCCGATGAGGGTTCCGGTGTGAATATGGCGCCCCCCACGGGCCGGCCCCTGTGAAGAACCCCGACGGAGCATCCCCAAACCGGAAGCCCGTTCAGAAAGTTTTTCGTCCCGTCCAGCGGGTCGAGCACCCAGAGATATTCGGGAACTTTTTGCTCTCCCTCCCGCTTGGCTTTTTCCTCGTCCTGATTTTTTTCCTCGCCCAGAACGGCGTGGCCGGGGTAGCGGTCGGCGATTGATTTGGCGAGGAAGTCCTGGCTGGCGCGATCCGCCTCGCTGACCGGGTCGGTTTTGTCTTTGTTCTTGTAATCGACTTCGACGCGCTTCCCGAAAAGGCCGAGCAGAATCTCTCCGGCGCCCTTCGCGAATTCGCCCGCGGAGGCGGCCAGCTCTTCGGGAGAGGGCGCGGAGGTATCCGTCATGGAAGTGTTTCCATCTCGGGGATGCCGAACCGCTTCGCCAGCTCGACGAGTTCAGCATATCGTTCGGGAAGAAGGGGGATGCCTTCTTCTCGGCGTTCCTGCTCGCGCTCGAATTCCATTTCGCCCGGCATCCATATCCGCTCGACGTCGGCGGCTTTCGGGGAAGCGCGCAGAAGCGCGCAGAGGGCATTTACCGCGCCCCGGAATTGATCGAAAGGCAGGAGTGCCTCGATTCGGATGGCGGCGAAAAAATGGGTGACATTTCCGGCTTTTTCCGAGTTCATGATTCCGATGATCTCATGGCTGTGGCCGCCTCCGGCGAGCGCTCCCAGGATCGCGTCGATGGCGACGGAAAGGCCGCTACCCTTGTAGCCTGCAATCGGGGCAAGCGAGCCGGAGGCAAGAACCTCGTCGGGGTTTGTCGTCGTCTTCCCCTCGGCGTCCACGCCCCATCCCTCGGGGATGGCCTTTCCCGCCTTCAGGGCCTGGAGAACGTAGCCGCGGGCGACGACGCTCAGGGCCATGTCCAGCTGGACGGGCGGATCGCCGGGCACGGCGATGGCGATCGGGTTGTTTCCGAGGAGTTTTTGTTTGCCGCCCGCGGGGGCGATGGTCTTGACCGCGTTCGTCGTGCACAGACCCACCATTCCCTGATCGAGTGCCATGGCGGCGAAGGTGCCCGCAGCGCCGAAATGATTGCTCTGTTTCATGATAACGACACCGACGTTGTGCTTCTCGGCCCGGGCGATGCAGTCTTCCATCCCTTTTTTCGCGGCCACCTGGCCCATTCCGTTATCGCCATCCAACAGCGCGAGGGCGCCGGCATCTTTGACGACGCTGACCCGGGGCGTGGGGTTGTTGGCGCCTGACTGGAGCCGCGTTACATAGTCGGGAACCCGGATCACGCCGTGGCTGGAGGTTCCTCTAGATTCCGCCTGAACGAGGGTCTCGGCCGTCCAGACCGCGTCTTCCTCCGGCATTCCCGCCTTACGGAATATCTCGGTCGTAAATCGCTTGAGTTCTTCCGCTTTGACGAGACGGCTCATAAGCCCCCTTTCGTAGAAAACACTTTAAATAAGGATTCTAACCAACAGAAAATAATCAGTTTTAATCTTTCCGGCTAAAAAGGAACGACGCGCCATGACGGATGTGGTCGCCATGAGACACCTCGGTGAGGTAGTCAGCCCGGGACACCGACCAGCGGTCGGCCTCTTCAACCCGCCGTGCGTTCCAGCCGTGATCTCCCCAGAGCGCCTCGCTCCCTGCGAACCCCGGCCCGGTCTGAACGATCGCCAGATACCAGCGGACGCCCCCGTCGGCAAAGATGATCTTCTCCGCCCCGAGGTCGAAGGGGAGCCAGCAGGAGAGAACCAGATCGGGCCGGTGCGTCTCGAGGGCCTCTTCGACGTTCAGGCGCTCGACATCTCCCATGACTTCAGAGTCGGCCGCGCCTTCCGGGTCGGTGAGGATGAAGGGAAGCCCACGCTCCCGGATCGCCCGGCCGAGCGTTCCGCCGCCCGCGCCCACCTCCAGCGGCCGCTTCGCGCCGAGCGGCATCAACGCCCCGGCCAGCGCATCGGCCCACTCGATCACCGGCCACTGAAAAACGCCCCGGCGCTCGCAATAGGCGAGCCAGCCGCCGCCCCGCTCTTCCCCGGCGAGGCGGGCGAGGGCTTCCTCGTAGGAAATCGGCTCCACGGGCGTATTGGTGCGTACCCTAGACACTCGGCCCGACACGGGTGATGCCGAATGCGTTGTCCTCATGGAGGATCTCGGCCTTGGTCATCTTGCCGCTGGCGACGTCGATCACTTCGTCGTAGACGCGGCGGCCGGCGACCTCGATGGGGGTGCCCGTGAAGATGTCCGAGACGTCCACGTCCAGCGTATCCCGCTGAAGTTCGGCCGAAACCGGGTTGCCCGTGATGCGGAGGGTGCTCATCAGCGGATGGTTGATGGTGTGGCCGCCGCCGGTCGAGAAGATGAGCACCTGCGCGCCGCCCCCGGCGATTCCGGTGATGGACTCGCCGCCGTGGCCGGGCGTGTCCATGACGTGGAGGCCCGGGATCTTTTTCGCCCGGACGGAATAGGGGATGACGTCCACAATGGGGGCCGTTCCGGCTTTCTGGATGGCGCCCAGCGATTTTTCCTCGATGGTCGAGAGGCCGCCCTCCATGTTGTCGCCGGTGGGCTGGCTGCCCCGGAGATCCACGCCGCAGGCGAGAATCCTCTCTTCCATCTCCTCCACCATTCGCCAGATCTTTTTCCCGAGCGCGGGGCGCACGCACTTGGCCGCGAGGACATCCTCACCGCCCATCATCTCGGTTGTCTCGGCGAGGAGCGCCCGACCGCCGAACTTCACGACCTGATCGGTGACCCAGCCGGTGGCCTTGTTGTGCGAGATACCCGAGGTGGTGTCGGAGGTGCCGCAGTTGAGGCCGAGGAGGAGCTTGCTGACAGGGACTTCCTGCCGCCGCTCGTTGGTTAGCTCCCGGATCATCTCCATCCCGATGCGCGTGGCCTTGGCGGTCGCCTCGATGGCGCCGCCGCTCAGGCGGATGTTGACCGCCTCGACGCGCTTTCCCGTCTTGGCGATCTCGTGGGCGATCTCGTCCGCCGTGCATCCTTCCTCGCGGTGATGGTCGATCACGACGACGGCCCCGGCGTTGGCGTTCTGGCCGTGGGCGACGAGGGTTTCGAAGGTGCGCTTCAGGTCCGGCTCGATCTGGCAGCGGCCCAGCGGATGGGTGATGGAGACGCTGTGGCGGAGGGTGCGCGCCACGCGCTCGCAGGTCGGGTTGGCGTACAGCGTACCGCTCAGGACGAGTAGGTAGTTGCGCGCGCCGATATCCCCGTTTTCGCGGGGAAAGCCCCACCAGGTTTTTCGGATGCCGGAGGAGGCCTTGGAGCGCCGCGAGGCGCCGTTGCGCGAAGTGCTGGCTCTTTTCGCCATCGAATCATATCTCCTTAATCGCTCGCGAGGTCGCCGCGACCTCGGTTGCTGTCGATGTTGTGCACGTGGATGTAGTCGCCCACCTTCACTTCCTTCGTGGCGGAACCGATGGAAAGGCCGTATTTGAGGCACTGGTCGCCTTTTTTCATCGGCTTGACGCAAATCTTGTGGGAGTAGGGGATGTTCTGCGTGGCCTTGATCTTTTTCGATTTCCGGCCGTTCAACATGAGTTCCACGGTTTCTCCGCGCTTGATCGCGGAAATGCAGGTGGCGACGTGATCCTGCCTGTCGATGATCATCGCGACTTTAGCCACAGTACTCCTCCGGTAGTGGATGAATGATTCCCGCGGTCCGGTCACCCTCGTGGCAGGCCGCCTGATGGATATCCGAAATGTCCGAGTTGATTTTTACATTACCGCAACGCGGGCCGGGGTATCAAGGAAGATACGCCCGGTTTTCGTGCATCTTCGTCCCCGGTTCCGACATTTACCCCCCCTCAGGATACTTGAGGCGGCTCGACGTTCAACTCGCCGGCGATTCGGGTCAACTCATCGAGGACGGGTCTCTTCAGCCGGATTCCCTCCTTCAGGGATTGATGATATTTGCGGTGGGCGCCCTCGCCCGGAATTCGGATCTCATCGAAGCCCGGCGCGAGCCGGGAGGATTTGATCCGCCGGATGCTCTCGTCCACGGCCGCCCGGTAGTCTTCGCCCAGACACTTATCGGGATCGATGGCGATGGCGAGCATGGGAAGAGCGAACTCTTCGTCGGTTTCGAGCCAGTCCGGCTGATCGGCATCGAACCCGTTACCCGAGAGGGCGGCCGTCAGAAAGCTGAACATCATGGCGAGTCCGTAACCTTTGTAGTCCCCCAGGGGGAGCATGGTCCCCCTGGCGCCGAGGGCGGCGTCCGTCGTGGGTTGGCCGTCCGGGTCGAGCGCCCATCCCTCGGGGATGGGCTCCCCCGTCTTGGCCGCGAGCAGGACGTACCCGCGCGCGACCTTGCTGGTCGCCATGTCGAAAATGATTGGGAATTCCTGCCGGGAGGGGACGGCGAAGGCGATCGGGTTGTTTCCGATCATGCGGTCGGCACCCCCCCAGGGGGCCAGATTTCCGGTCGCGCCACTGATGACGATTCCGATCATTCCTTTCCGGAGAGCCATCGCCGCGAGGTAGCCGACGTGTCCCGTGTGAGAAGAACGTCGGAGGGCGGTGGCGCTGAAGCCGGCCGACGCGGCTTTTTCCATTGCGATCTCCATCGCATGGCTCGCCACGACGGCGCTCATTCCAAGATCGCCATCGAGAAGGGTAAAAGCGGGAAGATCGGTCACGGTCTTGAGGTTGGGCCGGGGGTTGGCGGTGCCCTTCCGGAGCCGTTCCACGAAGATGCCGAAACGGACGCACCCGTGGGAGCCGACTCCCCTCAGCTCCGCGTCGACCGTTTGCAGGGCGCATTTCTCCGCGTCTTCCGCCGGGAGGCCGAGGGAGGCGTAGGCGCGGGAAAGGAATTCTTTCAGGGCCGTGGCCTGGATCATGACATCAGCCATATATGCCTCCATAGATGAATCGTGGACAGGATAGCGGGATACTCCCATACATTCACTGATTTCAGAAAGCCCGCCTGTGAGGCTTCGTGATGTCCGGCGGCGCGCTTCGAGGGGCCGGGTGTTGACAAGCGGCCAAAAGCGTAAGAGATCATAGATGACTGAAAAATTCCGAACAAAATTTTATGGCGGGCCGGGAATGCCGGTCCAATGCGGGTTCGTATGGAAAATGAGGGGAATGTGATCCTTACTGATGAAGGAGAGGTTCAATGGATTTAGGGTTGAAGGGAAAAAAGGCCATCGTCACCGGCGCAAGCCGGGGCATCGGCCGGGAGTGTGCGCTCGAGCTGGCGCGCGAGGGCGCCCGGGTCTGCGTCACGGCGCGGGATGAAAAGCTCCTCGCCGAGGTGGTGGACGCCATCAACGCGGCGGGCGGGGAGGGGATGTCCGTCTCGGCCGACCTGACTTCGCTCGACGGCTGCAAGAAGGTGGTGGATGAGACTGCCGCCAAGTTCGGCGGCGTGGACATTCTCATCAATTGTGCAGGCGCCGCGAAGGGCGGCGACGTTCTCGATATCGACGTGGAGTTGTTCACCGACGCGCTCAGCCTGAAGACCTACGGTTATGTCCGCATGGCGCAGCTCTCGGTGCCTCATATGAAAAAGAACGGTTGGGGGCGCATCATCAATGTTTGTGGCGGCGCTGGCGCCAGCCCGGCCCGCGGGAACCTCCCGACCAGCTTTGCCAACATCACCGTTTTGAATTCGTCGCGCGGGCTTTCGGACGCGGTGTCCGGGGACGGCATCGTCGTGAACAACGTATGCCCCGGTATGACGAACACCCAGCGGGCACGGGATCTGACCCAGCCTGTAGCCGACAAGCAGGGTAAGAATGTGGAAGAAGTGTTGAAGGAACGGGGCGCCCGATCGCCTGCGGGCCGGATATGCGAGCCCGAAGAAGTCGCCAAGATGACTACATTCCTGGCCTCCGAGGCGAATTCGTATTCGTTTGGAACCTCGATCTACATGGACGGCGGCTCCCGGCGCAGCACGCCGTAAATCCGTTTTCGGGAATCCGGGGCCGCCACGATACGGCCCCGGATTTTCCTGTTTTATGAGGAATTCATCAATGCCTCATTTGTTCGACCCGTTTCAGCTTCGCGGCGTGACGCTGCGCAATCGGATCGGGGTGTCCCCCATGTGCCAGTACATCGGGGAGGACGGGATAGCCAACGACTGGCATCTGGTTCACCTCGGTTCGCGCGCGGCGGGGGGAGCGGGCCTTGTTGTCGTTGAGGCCACGGCGGTAACGCCGGAGGGGCGGATCACGCCGGGGTGTCTAGGCATCTGGAAGGATGAGCAAATCGAACCGCTGGCGCGGGTGGCGCGTTTTGTCTCGGGGCAGGGCGCTGTGCCGGGAATCCAGATCGGCCACGCCGGGCGGAAGGCGAGCTGCGCAGTGACCTGGGAGGGCGGGGCGTATCTCTCGGACGAAGAGAGCGGATGGGATATCTTGGCGCCCAGCCCGGTTCCTTTCAACGACAAGGCGCGGATGCCGAGGGAACTCACGCTGGACGATATTGCGGGGCTTCAGGAGGCTTTTCGCGCTTCGGTCCGCCGCGTGGTCCAGGCGGATTTTCAATGGCTCGAGGTCCATGCCGCGCACGGCTATCTCATGCACAGTTTTCACTCGCCCATCTCGAACAAGCGGACCGACAATTACGGCGGCAGCTTCGAGAACCGCGTCCGCTTTACGGTGGACACCATTCGAATCGTCCGCGGGGAGTGGCCGGAGGACAAACCCTTGTCCGTCCGAATTTCATCGACCGACTGGTACGAGGGCGGCTGGACGCTGGAGGAGACAATCGAGCTGGCGAAGATTCTCAAGGGCGAAGGGGTGGACATCATCGACTGCAGCGGAGGGGGCGGCACACCGCTGGCGAAGATACCCGTCGGCGCGGGGTATCAGGTTCCCTTCGCCGAGGCGGTCCGCCGGGAGGCAGAGATGCCGACGGCGACGGTCGGCATGATCACCGAGCCCTGGCAGGCCGATCAGATTGTGCGCAATGGCCAGGCGGATATTGTCCTGCTGGGCCGGGAGATGCTGCGCGATCCTTATTGGCCCCAGCGGGCCGGGGCCGCTCTGGCGAAAAAAGATCTGTATTACGTTCCCGATCCCTATCACCGGGCCCACGGTCGGAAGTTGTTTAACTAGACAGGCAAGATCAATCGGACGGCGTTCCTGTTCGCCTAGTTTTCCTCCGGCATGAGCGCGGAGCTGCTCTGGGAGCGGGGATCGCGCCGGGGCCAGCGGCCCGCGTCCACCTCGGTGATGAACTCCAGGACAATCCGATTGAACATGGCGGGCTCTTCGAGATTGATCAGGTGCCCCGCGTTGGGGAAGGTGATTAGGGCGGCCGTGGGGATAGTCCGTTTCATGAAAATCGCGGGCTCGAGGCAGGGTTCGTCCTCGTCGCCGGTGAGGATGAGTGTGGGCACTTCCATCTTCCGCATGTCTTCTTCCAGTTCATATACGGACGGGCGACCCGCCTGAAGGGTACGCATGGTGTTGGCGGAGCCTTTGGCCGAGCGATCGACGAATTCGCGGCAGAAGCGCTCGTAGGCGACGGGGTCTTTTCGCTCCAGCTGTACGCGGGTGGGGCCCGCCGTATAGGTTTTGGCGAAGATTTCCAGGCTTTCTTCCTCGAAGCGGCGGGCGACTTCCTGCGCTTCTTTCTGAAAAGCTTCCCGCTGGCTCATCTCCGAGCCGTAGCCGCAGCCGGCGACGACGATGGATCGGACCAATTCGGGGTAGCGGAGCCCGAGATGGAGGGTTGCGTAGCCGCCCATCGAGAGACCCACGACGTGGGTGGGGGCGAGATCGAGCGCCCGGATGAGGCCTGCGAGATCGTCGGTGGCATGATCCTGGGTGTATAGGGAGGCGTCTTCCGGAACCTCGGAGGGGGGAAAGCCGCGCGCGTTGTAGGTCACGGTGCGGTAGCGGCGGCTGAAATAGCGGACCTGATCTTCCCAGCTTCGGCGGTCGCCCGCGAATTCATGGACGAAGACCAAGGGCGTTCCTTCGCCGGAGGTTTCGTAGGAAAGATGAATCCCGTTGGCCTGAATCTCGGGCATCGTTATCTCCTTGATTGTGGATGAACCGGTGTTTCATTGCCGGCCGATAAATTTTGATTGTTTTGATTATATGTGAGCGAGGATATCACAAATGGCCTCTGGACATGGGGATTTGGGAATTCGGGGGTTGATTTCTTCTCTTATGTAGCTGAAGATATTTGCGGAAATTGGTCCGCAGGCGTGCAAGTATTTCCATCTCGATGACATGTGAAAGTTGGTCAGATTTCCGCCTGCTCTAAGCCCCGAACGCTGCGGTTTGCCGTTTCGGCAAGGTGAAGGCGGTGGGGGCATTTTGTGGCTGCATCAGATTAAGGAGGAAGGGGTTGGTGTCCAATCCAAAGCAGGGCCGTCTTGCTATCCATCGCAAAAGTGAGCGCCGGGTCCAGTGGGGGACCGTATTCATTATCGGATTCATTCATCTGGCCGCCCTTCTCGCCTTTGATTCTTCCTACTTCAGTAAATCGGGTCTCATCCTGGCGGTCATCCTGTATTTTACGGCGGGGATGCTCGGCGTCACCCTCTGCTTCCACCGCCTCCTGACCCACCGGAGTTTCCTGACCTATAAATGGGTGGAGTATTTTCTCACCTTCTGCGGCGTCCTGGCGCTTCAGAGCGGGCCGATGCAGTGGGTCGCCCAGCACAGAATCCACCACAAAGAAGCTGACGATGAGCCGGATCCGCACTCGCCGCTCGTCACTTTCATGTGGGCCCATATGGGCTGGCTGTTCGTCACGACGCCGGGATGCCAGGAGTACGAGGAGTATTGCCGTTTTGCCAAGGATCTGGACCGGGACCCCGTACAACGCTTTTTCGACACGTACTTCTTTCAGGTTTGGCTCGCCTTCGCGGGCCTGGTCTATCTCGCCGGGGAGCTCTACGGCGGGCTGGGCGCCTCGTGGGTGGTATGGGGTGTGCTGGTGCGTCAGGTCATCCTTTGGCATGCGACCTGGTTTGTGAATTCGGCCACCCACATGTGGGGATACCGGAACTACGACACGGATGAGGAGAGCACGAACAGCTGGTGGGTAGCGCTGGTCTCCTTCGGCGAGGGCTGGCACAACAACCATCACGCCGATCAGCGATCCGCAGCCCACGGGCAGCGCTGGTTTGAAATAGACATCACCTATTGGCTCATTCGACTGATGGGCTTCGTGGGTCTGGCCTGGAAGATCAACGAGCCGAGCCGGCGTGTAGTGGCCCGGCGTATCGATATCATGGTGGATGAGGACGCTCTCCTTCTGGCGGACGAGCGGGCACGGGAGGGGGTTGCTGCGAAGCTTCAGACCCAGACCGATCCCACGGTTCCGGTGGAGGTTCCACAAATGCTTTCTGCAGCGGAGGCGTACGAAGCCGCCGAAAAAGCGGCGCGCGAGGCGAAGGAATCCGCCGAAACGGCTCTCCGTTATGCCGCCGAGGCGCTGAAGCACAGGCAGAAGGGAGCCGTTGAGAAGGCGGATCAGGCGGTCAAGGATCTTCTGGAGAAGGGGAAGGATCTGGGAATGGCCGCCGTCGAACAGGCAAAATACGCCGCGGCGCAAGCGTCTGAATTTTCCGCTCAGGCCAGTCGTTTTGCGGCGGAAGCAAAAGAGCGCGCGTCTGAGTCGGCCCGCCATTTCGCCGAGCAGAGCCGGGCCATCGCGCAAGAGGCGGGGGATGTTGCATCCAGCGCAGCGGAGGAGATCGCCGAAGCCTTCAAAGGCATTGGGCGCCCCGTTATCACCTCGTCGATTTAAGGGGTTTGTTCTTTCGATCGA
>CAMYJL010000076.1 GCA_947258645.1 uncultured Nitrospinota bacterium | reverse complement strand
GGCGCTCTTCTCGGTGGGCGACGGACACGGCTGTCAGGGGGACGGGGAGGCCAACATCAACGGGATCGAGATGGGCCTCATCGGAACCTTCGAGATGATCGTCCGCAAGGACATGAAGCTCAAGGTGCCCCGCGCGGAGACGCCGACGCATTACATTCTGGGCGGGTTCGACCCGATCCTCGACAATGCGGCGAAGATGGCGCTGCGCGAGACCATCGACTTCCTGGGCGAGCTTCGCGGGATGAGCCGCGACGACGCTTATTCGCTATGCAGCCTCGCGGTGGACCTCCACGTCACCCAGATTGTGAACGGCTACAAGGGCGTGCACGCGATGGTGCCCAAGTCGCTGTTTGAGTAGATCGCGGAAAGGACGCCCGGATGGCGACACATGAGCTGACGGCGGGGCTGTATACCGTCCACTGGGGGTATTACGATGCCGCACTCCCTCCTATTCTGACCGTATCCTCCGGCGACCGTCTGAGGGTTCACACCGAGACGGGGTTTCTGGACGCCTTCGACCTTGTACGCGCGCGCGCCTCTAAAGCGCTCTGCGACATCGTGGAGAAAAAGAAAAAGGGCGAGGGCGGACACATGTTGATCGGTCCGGTCGCCGTCGAGGGCGCCAGGGCCGGGGATGTCCTGGAGGTGCGCTTCATCGAGGCGGAGCCGCGCTACGACTGGGGAGTGAACGTCTTCCGGCCGCTCCGGGGCGGGCTCCCGGAGGATTTTCCCTACCATCACGCAATCGTGGTGGAGATCGACAAGCAAAAGGGGACGGGCGACTGGGGCGCGGGGGTGAAAGTTCCACTGGCGCCATTTTTCGGGAATTTCGGCGTCGCGCCGCCGCCGGCGATGGGCCGGGTGGCATCCGCGCCGCCCGGCATCTGGGGCGGAAATCTGGACAACAAGGAGCTCGGGCCGGGCGCTTCGGTGTTTTTCCCGGTGTTCAACGACGGCGCGATGTTTTCGATTGGAGACGGGCACGGCTGCCAGGGAGACGGGGAGTCGTGCACCTCGGCGCTTGAGGCGGCGCTGACGGGCGAGGTGGAGCTAACCCTTCACAAGGACATGAGGCTCGAAGTTCCCCGCGCGGAGACGGCGACGCACCACATCCTGATGGGTTTTGACCCGCTCCTCGACAACGCGGCGAAGATGGCGCTTCGGGAGACGATCGCCTTCCTCGGCGAGACGCGGGGGATGGGCCGCGACGATGCTTATACGCTTTGCAGCCTCGCCGTGGACCTTCACGTGACCCAGATCGTCAACGGCGTGAAGGGGGTCCACGCCATGCTCCCGAAGTCGATATTAAATTAGTCTTATCAGTTATTTAACGTCTGTTCTCTCAGGTATCTGTTCGTTAGGAGTCGCTTCCATGAAGGGGGGGATATTTTGATGAATGAGCATATGGCGCATCGGCCGCCGTATATTCCCGGCACGCCGGACGAGCTGGATGCCATGATCGCCGCTCCCGCAAATCACGACATCATTTTCGAAAATGAGCAGGTGCGCGTCTTGAAGGTGCTCGTGCGGCCGGGCGAGGTGGAAGAGCCCCACACCCACAAGTGGCCCAGCGTGTTCACGATCACCAGCATGCCCAGGATTAAATACTTCAACGACGAGGGCGTGGAGTGCCCGCCCAGCGGGAACCGGGTTGAGGGCGTCCCCTTCTGGCTCGGGCCCGAGGGCGTTCACTACGTCGAAAACCCGGAGGATCGTCCCCTCGAGGCCATCCGGGTGGAGTTGAAAGACTAGGGAGGGGGGTCTGATGAAGAACGCCGATCACGTTCCCCAGCGTCCGCCCTTTATCACAGGGACGCCTGAAGAGCTGGATTCGGTCATCGCCGCGCCCGAGAACCACACGGTCGTTTTCGAGAATGAGCGGGTGCGCGTGCTGCACGTGGTCATCCCGCCGGGCGTGGTCGAGAACAAGCACACGCATCAAAACCCGAGCGTGTTCATCATCAACTCGAGCCCCAACATGCACTACTACAACGATCAGGGCGAGATCGTGACATCGAGCGGAAAGCGGGAGGACGGCGTGCCTTTCTGGGTCGGGCCGGAGGGTGTCCACTGGCTCGAAAACTACGACGACTACGCTTTCGACGCGATACGCGTCGAGGTAAAAGGTTGACCTTCGCCACAATGGCGCGCGGCCGGTAAAAATTTTCAGGGGATACTCCATGAGCAGCGGGAACGGAAAGAGAAAGCCCATCGGCCTGGCCGTTGTGGGCTGCGGGTTGATCGGGCGCACCCGCGCCGAGCTGGCCTGCGATTATCCCGGAGTGGAGTGGATCGGCCTCTGCGACATCAACGAAACAACGGGTCGGAAGCTGGCGGAGGATATCGGCGCGGATTATTTCACCACCGACTATGCGGAATTGTTGAAGCGCTCCGAGGTGAACGCTGCCATCGTCGCGACAGTTGAGAACGAGCACGTCGGACCCATTCGGGCCGCGATCGAGCAAAAGCACGATCTGTTTATCGAAAAGCCGCTTGCCACCAACGCCATAGAGTCGGCCAATATCCTGAAGGACATCGAGTCCGAGGGGCTCGACGCCGTGGTCGGATACACCCAGCGCTTCCGTCGGAAGTTTCTTGTCTCGAAGCAGAAAATTCGGAGCGGCGCACTGGGCGATGTGACCTCGGCCACGACGCGTGCCTTCATGAACCGCCTCGCGCCCATCCTCACGGTGAGCAAAACCGAGCATCGCTCGAAGCTCACCCCGATGGTGGTTTCGGGTACGCACAGCCTCGACCTCAGCCTGTGGTTTTTGGAGGGGAAAACACCTGTTGAAATTTACGCCCGTTCGGGGGATAAGGCGCTTGGTCCCTCATGCGGAATCAAGGACGCAACCCTGGGCATCTTCACCTTCGACGACGGCTCCATATGGAGCATGTCCATCAACTGGGCGCTCCCGGTGGTCTGGCCCGCTGCAATCTACACGCTGGAGATCGGGGTTGTCGGAACCGAGGGCGTCCTCACCATCGACGACACCCATCGCGATCTCGTCCTCGCGACGGAAACGCCCCAGCCCACGATTCAGTCCCCGGAAGTCAAGCGGAACGTATCCTTTTTGACGAGCTATCCGCCCGGGGACGTCGCCTTCGGTCAGCTTTGGGGCCCCATGCGCGAGGAGACGAACGCCTGGTACGGACGAATTCACACCGGGATGGAAACGCCGCACGCCACCGCCGCCGAGGGGCACCGGAATTTGGTGTTGACGATGGCGATGGATCTTTCGGCGAAGCGGGGCGAGGCGGTCCGGCTTCCGGTTGATCCGGAAGAGCTGGAAGACTAAAAGCGTTTCAGGAGAAATCTCTTTTTGGCCTATATAAGGAGTCTTCAATGAGCAATGGAAACGGAAAGAAAAACCCGATTGGCCTGGCCATCGTCGGATGCGGAAAAATCGGGCGCATCCGGGCCGAGTTCGCCCGAGACTATCCGGGGGTCGAATGGCTCGGCCTGTGCGACATCAACGAAAAAGTGGGGCGACAGCTGGCCGAGGATGTCGGCGCGGATTTCTTCACGACCGACTACAAGGAGCTGCTGGCGCGCTCCGAGGTGAACGCCTCCATCATCGCAACCGAGGAGAACGAACACGTCGGGCCCGTCCACGCCTCCATCGAGCGCAAGCACGACATGTTCATCGAAAAGCCGCTGGCGACGAACGCCGTGGAGTCGGCGGATATTCTCAAGGCCATCGAGGATGAGGGCATCGACGCCGTGGTGGGCTACACCCAGCGCTTCCGGCGGCGGTTCCTTGTCGTGAAGCAGAAGATCATGGACGGCGTGCTCGGGGACGTGACGACGGTCACCACCCGCGCCTTCATGAACCGGCTGGTCCCCATCGCGACGGTGGAGAAGACCGAGTACCGGGGCAAGCTGACACCGATGGTCGTCTCGGGAACCCACAGTCTGGACATTTCCATGTGGCTGCTCGAGGGCAAGAAGCCAGTCGAACTCTACGCCCGCTCCGTTGACAAGGCGCTGGGCGCTACCTACGGGACGAAGGACGCCACTTTCGGCATGTTCACCTTCGAGGACGGCACCATCTGGAGCATGAACATCAGCTGGGCGCTCCCCAAGGTGTGGCCCGGTTCGGTGTATACCCTGGAGATCGGAATCGTCGGGACCGAGGGCGTCCTCACCATCGACGACACCCACCGCGATCTGGTACTGGCGAGCGAGCGCGAGTTGCCCGCGGGCTACACCCCCGAGGAGACGAGAAACGTGGACTTCCTCACGAGCTATCCTCCGGGCGATATTGCCTTCGATCAGCTCTGGGGCCCCATGCGCGAAGAGACGAACGCTTGGTACGGGCGGATTCACACCGGACTTAAAACACCGCACGCAACGGCCGCCGACGGGCACCGGAACCTGATCATGACGATGTCGATGGACCTTTCCGCGAAGCGGGGCGAGGCGGTCAAGCTGCCGATCGATCCCGCGGAGCTGGCAGCTGAGTTAGGGTGAGAGATTTCTGTTCTCAATTTGAATCATGGGAGGATTCACCATGCCGTTCTATCAGATTGACGAGATGAAAGTGGGAAACAGCAGAATCAACCCGGCAATTTCGTCCAAACAGGTGCCGGGTGAGTTGATGAAGGCCGGGGTCGTCACCAAGCCCGAGGGCGAGGGCCCGCCGCTCCACATGCACCCGAACGAAGAGCAGTTCACGCTCATCCTGGACGGGAAGCTTCACTATGTCCTGGGCGATGAAGAGAAAGTCGTCGAGCGGGGCGACCTGATCCACATTCCGCGCAACACGAATCACCGCAGCCGCGCGGTGGGCGGCACGGCGACGTTTTTCACGGTGAAGAGCCCCGCCGGGGACGGTAACCTGGATCAGGACTACAACATGGCCGAAGGCGCCGAGGACGCGGAAAAATCGTATCCCGGATAAGAGACGGAGTCTTTCATGAACTCGGGCAATCGAAATGACACCACGCTATTTCGATGATTTCCGGGTCGGCGAGCGCTTCGTCAGCGGAAGCGCGACGCTGACCGAGAGCGACATCGTCGGCTTTGCCCAGGAGTTCGATCCGCAGCCCTTCCACGTGGATACCAAAGCGGCGGAAGAATCTCCCTACGGCGGATTGATCGCGAGCGGGTTTCAAACCCTCTCGCTCGGCTTCCGCCTGTTCATCGATACGGGGACGATTGCCGCCTGCAGCATGGGCTCGCCGGGGATGGAGCAGGTCCGCTGGCTCCTGCCGGTGCGCCCGGGCGATACGCTACGCACCGAGGCGCGGGTGGCGGAGGTGCGGCCTTCCGGGTCGAAGCCCGACCGGGGTGTCCTCCTGATGGATTATGAGATGAAAAATCAGCGGGGTGAGGCGGTCCTGACGGCGCGGGCGATTCACCTGCTGCGCCGGAAGGGGGAAAGAGACGCCTGAATGAATGTCTGAAAGATTACCGTATTGCAAAAAAAACAGGGCTCCGGCTATCCATAACCGGAGCCCTGATTGTTTTTGGTCGGGCTGGCCAAGCGTCCAAAAGCGCTTTTCCTTAAGGCCCGCCCGGGGGGCCTACTTGCAAATGGTATCAATTCATTGTTGCCATATGATTTCTTGAAAATTACGGGCGTGTTAATTCTGAACTGGCGGACGGTTAAACGGTGTCTCCCTTATTTCAGCTTTGTGTCGGGAGACCGGCGGCTGGCGTATCCTTGCATCTTCGAACAGGTTGTCAAAAAGCGTAACCCTGCGATTTCAAGGAGTTGATGATGAAATCGCATCGGCTGACTGAGTGATATTATCACATCCGGGTAGTGTTGTCTGAAATTATTTTGCCCCCCAGAAAGCTTGATTGAATAATTTGGTTATTTTAACGAAATGTCCCGTTCCAGGGAGTTTGCCTGCTCTCATGGGGCAGGGGTGTTGCACGCGCTTCGTTTTTCATCCCAGGAACACAGGGTGTCGAAGCGTTCTCCTCGAGCGATTCGTTGAGCCGCTCCCCGGCGAGTTCGACGAGTTTTTGGTGAAAGCCCAGGTGGGGGCCGAGTATTATCTTCGCGTGCGGGTGCCGCTTTTTTCCGTCTTCCATGAATCGTGGAAGATCTTTTTGCACATGGTTTCCGAGATGGAGGAAGTAGGGGAGGAGGATGATCCGCTCTGCCCCCCCCGCCGCGCAGATGTCGATCCCCTCGGGAATCGAGGGCGAATTGATCTCGAGAAAAGCCGCACTGAAGCGAAATTCGGGCCGTTTCGCCTGGAGGCTCCTGATCACCTGGTACATTCCCTCGTTGGCCTCCTCCGCCCGGCTTCCGTGGCCGAGGAGTATCACCGCCGTATGGCCGGGAGTCCCCCGGCAAACGGATGGTTGTTCTTTTTCGATATCTATGCCATGCACTCGCCTTCTCCCCGTTCCAGGACATAGGGCTGCGACTGGCTCCAGTCGATGAAGAGATCCTCGTCGTCGTTGAACTGGCCGGCGATGTGCAGGTCGCTGAGGATTTCCTCGACGGGCGCTTTGCCGACGCGATCGTAGAAATCGTTGAAATGCTCTCCGGCGTGGCGCGCCTCCTTGTAGAAGGCGAGGATCCGCTTCAGGGCATCCGGGACGCGCTTCGCCGGCAGGCGGATGGAGATCCGGTCGCCGAGCCGGGTACGCCCGCCGGTGTTCTCGTATCTGCCGCCCAGGAATATCTCGTAGGCGGGCAGCTGCTTCCCCTCCAGTTTCAGGGTGCCGCCGTGGAAGCCGATGTTCGCCAGATGGTGCTGGCCGCACGAGTTCGGGCAGCCGCTCATCTTGATGTGCAGCTCCCGGATGAGGGGATCGTCGATCTCCATTTCGATGAGCGTGCCGCGGAGCGCCTTGGCGAGGCCCATGGAGGACGTGATCCCGAGTTTGCACGAATCCGTCCCCGGGCAGGAAACCACGTCGGTGATCTCGCGGCTGCCCGTTTCGGCCAGTCCGGCATCCTGAAGCGCCCGCCAGAGCGGATAGAGGTCGTCTTCGCGCACCCAGCGGAGGACGATGTTCTGCTCGAAGCTCGCCCGCGCCCGGCCGCGCGCGAAGCAGCGCGAGATGTCGGCGAGCGCGAAAAACTGTTCGATCTGGATGTCCCCGAGCGGGAGCTTGACCTCGACGGCATGAAAGCCGGCCTGCCGCTGCTCGACCGTGTTTTTCTCCTTCCAGACCGAGAAGGGCCAGGCGTCGCCGTTGGGGCTGGCGTTCTTTCCGTTTGTCGGGAGCGGGGTGAGGGGGACGTCCGATTCTTCATCGTCTTCAAAGAGGTAGGGCGCCGGATCGATGGGCTTGCGCGCCCAGTCTTTCCTCAGTTCTTCCTCCACGCGCTCGCGCAGGCCGTCGATGCCGATCCAGGAGACGAGAAACTTGATGCGGGCCTTGAAGCGCGATTTGCGAAGCTCTTTCGAGTCGTTGAAGACGCGGATGATCGCCTCCGAGACGCGCAGGAAATCGGAGGCCGGTACGAACTCGTACAGCTCCTCGGCCGTGCGGGGGAGGGTGGCGAGGCCGCCGCCCACCAGCAGGCGGAAGCCCTTGACCGGCTTCCCTTCCACTTCGCGGAGGGCGGGGATGAAGCCGATGTCGTGAATGCCCGCGATGACGTCGTCCGATTCGGTGCTCGAGAAGGCGACCTTGAACTTCCGGGGCATGTCCTGCGTGAAGGGCTTTCGGACAAAATACCGGGCGAAAGCCCCGGCGTAGGGCGTGGGGTCGAACAGCTCATCTTTTCCGACGCCCGCGTAAGGGGAGCCGGTCACGTTGCGGACCGCGTTTCCGCACGCTTCCCGCGTCGTGAGACCCACCTCGCCCAGCAGACGCATGATCTCGGTCGCGTTATCGAGCGGGATGAAGTGGTACTGGACGTTTTCGCGCGTGGTGACGTGGCCTTTTCCGAGCGGCGCGTAGTCACGCGCGATCCGGCCCAGCGCGTCGAGCTGATCCGACGTCAGGCCCCCGAATGGGATTTTCACGCGGACCATCTGGACGTCCGACTGCCGCTGTCCGTAGATGCCGCGCTTGAGGCGGTATCCCAAGAAAGCTTTTTCCTCGATTTCTCCCTTTCGGAACTTCGTCGCCTCGGTTTCGAAATCGTCGAACTCTTCGGGAATTACCGGTATGACCTCAAGGAGCTTCGTCTCCCCGCTGGGAGGATAAGACTGGGTCGCCATGATTTTCTCCTGATTGTTTTTGGCCGCGCCGCTCCGGCGGACCATGAATTAAATCGATTCCAAAAGAGTTTGGGTTTGAAGCCGGCTCCACGGGGACGCCGGGCTTTCTTCCGGGCGGAACCAGGCCAGCTCATCCGCCAGGGCGGCCACCGCGCCCACCACAACGACGGCGGGGGGGGCGACCTCTTCGCGCTCGGCGAACGAGGGCGCTTCCGCGAGCGTGCAGCGCAGCGCGCGCTGGCGGCCGGTCGTGGCGTTTTCGACGATGGCGACGGGCGTCTCGTCCGTCATGCCGTACCTGAGCAGTTCGCGCGATATGCGGCCGATCGAGCGGGCACCCATCACGAACACCAGTGTCCCGCCGCCCGCCGCGAGGTGGGCGTAGTCAACGCTGGTCTCCGGCTTGGCGGGGTCCTCGTGGGCGGTCACGAATGTCACCGACGAGGACAGCCCGCGGTGGGTGACCGGAACGCCCGCGTAGGCCGGGGCCGCTGTAGCCGAGGTCACGCCGGGGACGATCTCGAAGGGGACGCCCGCTTGCGAGAGTGCCTGCGCCTCCTCGCCGCCCCGGCCGAAAATGAACGGATCGCCGCCCTTGAGGCGGACGACGCTCAGGCCTTCCTGCGCCAGATCGATGAGCAGGCTGTTGATCTCGCCCTGGCGCATCGTGTGGTTTCCGGGGGATTTGCCCGCGAAAATCCGGAGGCAACCGGGCGGGCAGAGTTCGAGAATTTCCGCCCCGACGAGGCGGTCGTACACGACGGCGCCGGCCTCGCCGAGAAGGCGCGCCGCGCGGAGGGTGAGAAGCTCCGGGTCGCCCGGACCCGCACCGACGATATAGACGCGCCCGTCTGATGAAACGATTTTGTCCCCCACTTTTTTCTCCTGTTCAGGAACCCTGCGGGTTCTCTTTTTTGAGGTTCGTGTTGTTCCCCGCAGGGAACTCTTCCGATGAAAGCGCCTGCGCCAGGTCGCTCAGCAACCCGCCCATTCGCTGGTTCTCCGATTCAAGCGCGGGTTCAACGCCGTGATCGCGAATGGCCGCCGAGGTAACCGGCCCCACCGATGCCGTGAAGACATCTTCGTTCAATGCCCGGGCCAGCTCTTCCGCCCGGCCGATCTCGTCCGCCGCGAGAAAAAGGTTGTCTACCGCCGGCGGGCTGGTGAAGGCGATGGCGTCGATCTTGTGTTCGATCAGGTCGCGGATGAGACGGTTCACCTTTTCCGGATCCTCTGGCGGTAAAAAGCGATAGGGTGTCCCCTGAATCAGTTCCGCCCCCGAGGCGGAAATCGCATCCTCCAGATCGGGGGGCATGGCGCCGGGCGCCTGAACGAATACACGCTTTCCGGTGATATCTGTTTGACGAAGCGCGTCGATCACCCCCTCCGTTGTGGCCGGTGTGGCTTCCTGATCCGGTGGGCGATTGTTCTCCCGGAGGGCGCGAAGCGATTTCCAGCCCCGGGAGAGAACACGAGCGGATTCGAGACTGGCCTGAAAGGAATCGCGCTGGCCGATTTTTTCAGCGGCCTTGAAGATCGCCCGCACGCCGATACCGGTATAAAAAACCACCCAGTCCACCCCGCCGAGGATGACGCCCGCCAGGCGCTCGGCCTCGTCCTCGGCTTCCTCGAACCCGAGATTGACCGTGGAGGCCACATAGGGCTCGCCGCCGAGGCGCCGGACCATCTCCGCCATTTCCTCGGCCCGGCGCTGTCCGGTGATGGCGACGGTTCGTCCTTCCAGGCTGGGCACCAAATGCTCCTTGATTGAATAAATCGTTTAATATCAGTTATTTAAAATGAAGATGGCATAAATTCGTGATAAAATCTTAATGTCTAATTAAGATGATTATGATTTATATTAATTATGATGAAAGTTGTCAAGTTATAATTTATTTTAAATATAAGTAAAATACTCAGGAAATAGCCAGGCCCCTGGATGCGCCTGGTTACAGGCCTGTGCCATAATCCCGGCTCATGCTGTGAGGGGAATGAAGTTCATCGCTGGAATGCCATTCGACCTATCGAAGGAGTGTGTTCATGGATATCACGGTGTGGAATTGCTATGTCTGACCTTACGCTTACCGGGCCACGGAGTGGCTCAATCGCATTCAGGAAAAGAAGGGTTTGAAAATTAAATACAAGGCTTTTGTTCTGGAACAGGCGAATTTCGGCGCCGCGCGCGGCGAGGACTGGAAGGCCTGGGAGGACAAGAGCATGGCCAGCCGCGACATTCCCTCGCACGAGGCGGCGAAGTGCGCCGCGCTGCAGGGAGAGGGTCAGTTCGAGAAGTATCATCTGGCGCTGCATCGGGCGAAGCACCGCGACGGGAAGGACATCACCAATCAGCTTATCCTTCGAGATGTCGCGTTGGAAGCCGGGCTTGATGTGGAGCGCTGGGAAGAGGACATGAAAAACGGCGCGGGAATTCCTCTTATCGCCCAGGATCATGAGGAGGGAGAGAAGGAGCTGGGCATCTTCGGCGTGCCGACCCTTCTCTTCGACAAGGGAAAGCCCGTGTTCGTGAAGCTGGAAGAGGGCGACTGGGAGGGGCAGGACGACGAGGGACTGCTCGACGCCGTCATCGCGGCTTCTGCCGATCGGCCCTATCTGCTCGAGCTCAAAACGCCGACCTCGGCAAAACTCGCCAACAGAGCGTCGGAAAAATACAAGAAGTACGGGATGAAATAATCCTCCCGCGCACTTGTTTTAACGGTGGGTGAAGTTTGATGGCGACTGCAGAGAAGCACCATCCGATCGATTTGACGGTGGACAAGACGGCGCGCGAGCTTCGTATTGAATGGGCGGACGGCGTCAAGAGCGTTTATGGATTCGACTATCTGGCTGCCATGTGCCCCTGCGCCAATTGCCGGGAGAAGCGGGTGGAGATGGAGAAAAATCCCCTTCATGTTCTCTCGGACAATTACGGCCCCGCCGAATTCGGCGATGCTTCGATGGTGGGGCGCTACGCCCTGAATTTTAGCTGGGTGGCGGGGTGCGGGAGCGGTATTTACTCCTTCGATTACCTGCGTTCCATTGACCCCGCCCAGCCGGAAAAGCCAGAGGGTAGAAAGCCGGGAGGATCGGAAGCATGAACACGCCCACCATGAAGTCAGTTGAAAAAGCGGAAAACGAGGCCGGGGAAGCTGGCCGGGGAGGATCTCCCAGTAGT
>CAMYJL010000075.1:9997-21464 GCA_947258645.1 uncultured Nitrospinota bacterium | reverse complement strand
CAAGACGGCGGTGGCAAGACCCGGTCTTATGCGGCAACCGCATCATCCAACCGGAGGACTCCCCCAAGAGGGTAATTTCCGGCAATGTTAAGTGTCATGCTCAGAATTCCGCGATTCGTCCGCTATCTGGCGTCGGCCCTTTTCGTGCTGTTCCTTCTTTTGGCCGGGAGCCCGGCTCAGGGGCAGGAGGCGGCTGGAGATCCCGGCGTGGCGGGGGCCGTGGCGATCGTGCGGAATTTCACGGGCGCTTCCGCCAGCAGCGCGACGGTGGCTCAGTCGCTCCTGAACAACCGGGTGGATGTGCGCAACGTGATGAACACCGACCTGATATCGGGCTCGGTTTTTGGGAACACGGGGATTCTGACCGTGAACCAGGCGTCGGGGGATGTGAACAATCAGGCGAATGTGTATGCGATCGCCCTGGTCGAGGCGGATTCCCTGTTGCAGAAGGTAAGCATCGCCCGGTCGGCCCGTTTGACGGGAAATACGCTGACCACGGGCGGTGGCTCGCAGGAGAACCGGATCGAAAATTCCTTCGGGGGGTCGAACGGCATCATCGGGGTGAATCAGTCGGCCGGAAACCTGAACCAGCAGGCCAACGTGATGGTCGTGGGAATCGGGCTGGTTCACGATACCGACCTGATGGCCGTGGGCGATACCGATCTGGGGGCCGTCAGCGCGGACAACAATCTGATCAAGGACGGCCCGGAAACGGCGCACTCGGATGTGATCACCGGATCGTTCACGGGGTTCCGCGGCGTTGCCCAGGTATCCCAGACCTCCGGCGATCTGAACAGCGTCGGGAATGTTCTGGGGATTTCGTATCAGGTGCTGGGTGCGACGCCATGAGAACTCTCATTCATATCGCTATCATACTGTTGATTCTGGGCCCCCCGGCGCTGAACGCGGATGCGTTTACCATTTCGGTTCCCGGAAATTCCCTTTTCAATGTACGGGTGCGGAGCATGGTAGCGCTCCGCTTCAAGAAGGTTGTCAGGCAGGGGTACGACGTGAGTTGCGGCGCCGCCTCCCTGGCGACCCTGCTGAAATACTATTACGGAAAAAAAGAGGTTTCGGAGAAACAGCTTATCGGCGAGATCATCAAGGTGGGCGACCGGGAGAAGATCAAGAAATACGGCTTCTCTCTTCTGGAGCTCAAGCGCTACGCCGAGTCAAGGGGATACCGATCCGGCGGATTCAAGATCAAGGATGTGAACAAGCTCGCTCAGTTGAAGGTTCCCGCGATTACGATGATTCGCCCGCGCGGATACGCGCATTTTGTCGTACTCAAGGGGATGTCGAAGGGACAGATTTATTACGCCGATCCGGCCTTTGGCAACCGATCCAAGCCGATGGAAGAATTTGCGAAAGAATGGAGCGGCGTCATTCTCGTTGTGGCAAGCAACAAGCTTCCCGCTAAAAGCGCTTTTGAGATGGTCGGAGCGACGAAGGCGCCGGTCAGCGATGTCATTTTGCTTCAGGAAAGAGGATTCCGGTCATCCATTATTCCGGGTCCCGGGGAGTTTTGATCGTGGTTGGGAGGTCTGCACTCATGAAAACACTCATCATATCCATCGTGGCTGTTGCGCTCTTCGGCGTCGCGCCATTTGCGCTGGCCGAAGATTCTCTCGGCAAACTGGCCGGTATCGAGGGGGCCGGAAAGGCGATTCCCGATACGGAGCTCGGGAATTTGAGAGGCAAGGGGTTCGGCGGCATTGCGGTGAGAATTTTGTTCGAGGGATTTGTCGATAACGCGGGAATCATCAGCAGCAATCTCGAGGTCGAGGGGAATCCGGAAGGTTCTCCGTCATCCTCCGTGGAGAGTGGGGGAGGAGACGTGAGGCTTCTGGCCCAGATTGGCGATTTCAACGACGCGAACGGCGTTTTTCAGATTACGCAGGTTCCGGGCAGCGGGAACACCGTGACCAACAACCTGTTCATCCAAATTGCCATCATCAATGTTCTCAACGGCGCGGACCCGGTGAATGTTTCCGTACCGGCCCTCACGGGCGGGTTGTTTGGGGCCCCCTGATTTTCCGGCCAAAACGGCCATTTTGTTGGTGCAGAGACCTTCCCGGTTGTGATTTAATAATTTCATTCCAATTGAAGCTGATTGGCGCGCACGCGTCCCGGTTTTTGGGGGATATCCTCTTTCCGAGCCTCTTGGAAGGTGGGGAGAGAGGTGTGGTCCGGTCGCCGTATCTGGCAGGGGGCCAGTTCGGATTAGATGTAAGGCCGGGCGACAAAATGTAATCCGGTTTTACATTTATTTGCTCGTTCCGGACCGGGGCCGCTGCGGTCAAATGTTTTTAAGTTTTTGTTTTATTTGTTGGTAGTTGATTTATTGCTGGCGATCCCCATCCCGGATGGATGGCGTGATCCGTGCATTCATCCTGTGTGGAGAATTCTGCATTGTAAGGGCAGAGAGTCGCATTTAACTTCATTCCTTATTCTGGGGTTCACGTGTCCGTCCGACGACTTTTTCCCCTTGCCATAGCCGTTTTGTTGATATCGGCATTTCTCCCTCTGAAGGCCTACCTGTCAGACAAGATGCTGAATAACGGGGGTGCGTGGCAGTGGCCCGGCTCAAGCCGTATCTTGTCCCTCCCCTATTTGGGAAGCTCCCAGAGTTCCGCTCTCTTCAAGAAATACGATGAATCGGTTGAGTCTTCTTCCCTGAAGGACCGGGGTTGGTGGCCGGGCGAAAGAGGGTTGGATTCATCCGCCGATATCCAGATGGACTTCTACCATTCGTGGAGCCCCGTCCAGGTAGCGAATCATGCCGCTTCCGAGGGTCCGGTTTCGGGGATGGCGCCGGCCGCCTCCGGCGGAAGCAGGCAGGGAAAAACCTTTGCGCAGGCGGTGTTTTATTTCGGCGGAGGGCCTGCCCGGGCCGAAGCGGGATCGGAGTTGGCCCGCGTTTCCCCGGGCAAGGAAAATTCGCTCGACCCGAACCGGGCGAACGATAACGATGAAGAAGCCGATTCCGCCACCACAGTTTTTTATCGCCCCTGGCCCCGCCGGTATGTCGGCTCGAACGCAGAAGACACGCCGACGGAAAAAGTGATCGCCGCTCTGGAGGGGAGCCGCCTGACGGACGAAAGCCAGGAGGCCTATACGCAGTTTTACGCCCCCTGGCCCGGGAAGCTGGCCCGGGACGAAGCACCGGCCGGGACAAACGTCTCCCGGCAAAAAAAGCCAGTTCCCATCCTCCGGGCGAAGCCCAGGAGGCCCAGCCTGAGAGCCGCTCCCAGGGCCGTTGTCAGACCGGTCAGGGAGCCCACACAAGCAGATGAAATCAACCCCGGACGGAAGAAGCAGTCGCCTTCCGTGCTGGTCCGGGCGGGCGAGTCGGAGCACCTCGTTCCCGCCGCGCCGCACGCGCCCGTCCCGCCGGTTTCGGCGAAAGGGCCCCGTGTGGACGAGAAGCCGCTCCGTGAGTCGCCCGCCGTCCGCGAGTCTCGGGACGCCGAAAAGGAAAAGAGGGCTCCTCGGGGCTCCATGCCGCTCAGGCGGGCATACGTGACCGGGTTCCCGCCCCGGGTGATATTCAGGGACGGACAAAGAGACTCCGGCATGAGCGACATCAAGGGCATCGCCAAACTGCTCGAGAGCGCGCCTTCCCGTTCCGTCAGCTCTGACGGGAAGACACCCTCTCCCCAAGGTCCGATCCTTCTCGATCCGGAATCCGATCTCTCCTCTCTTGCGCCATCCGCCTCTCCCAATGGCCGGACGGGGCAGCAGTTCATGCAGCTCAGCGCTCCCTTCGTTTCGGGATGGCCCCCCCGTCCACCCGCCAGAAATGTCGATTCGTCCGCCAGGCGTGGAAGCGGCGTTCTCCTGAGCGATAAAGATTTGACCCCCCCGGGTTCCGCCAACCAAGAGAGGAGCGGGCAGGAAAACTCTCCCGTTCCCGCGAAAATATCTCCGCAGGCCCCGCTTCATCTTTCCGTGAATTCTTCTCCTCGTGGCTTCGTGGCGCCGGTTCCTCCGTCGGCTGTCAGCTACTCCAGCGAGGATCCGGCAAAAGCCCCCAGTCAACCGGCCCCCGCCAAGGGAAAAAAAAAAGTAAATTTTAAGGGGCGATTCGACAGCCCCACCCCAGTTGCGCCCGCCGGTTTCCCCGCCCTGGCGGAAAACGCGCCCGGTAACGGGACGATCGTGCCGCAGGGCCCCATTCCCCTGGCCCCCCGCTCCGAACCCGAGCCCGAGCCGGCAAAACCCTCACCCGAGCCTCAAAAAAAGGTGCAGCCCGCACCGGTGTCGAAGCCGGCGCAAACTTCATCCGAGCCCCGGCCCGAGGAACCCTTGCCCGCGCCCCGGAAAGTTTCGCACTCTTCCGACTCCGATCGCCCGAAGTCCGAAAAGCCGCAGGAAGCGGCGCTGGTCGAGCAGGGCGCTATCCTGCTTCCGCAGGGAACCATGCAGATTGAGCCCACCTTCGAATGGACGCACTTTTCGGACAACCGGGTGGCTATCGGTGGATTCACCCTCTTCGAGGCCCTCGTGATCGGCACCGTCCGCGTCGATAGCCTGGATCGCGACATCTTGAGCGCCAGCGTTTCAGCGCGCTATGGCCTTTTCGATCGGCTCCAGGCGGAAATCCGGGTGCCTTATATATATCGGCGTGACCGGGAAATCCTGGCGGTCGGCAGCGGGAGCGAGCGCGGCCGGACCATTAGCGGGAGCGACATCGGGGATATTGAAGGGTCGGTATCCTGGCAGGCGTTTCTCGGAGATGGGGCCTGGCCGGCCGTCATCTTAAAAGTGCGGGGAAAAAGCCGGACGGGTAAGGATTCGTTCGAGATCGAGACGGAATCCGTCGGCGCCGGAAGTGAAATCCGTCTGAAAGAGCCCCCGACCGGCAGCGGGTTTTATAGCGTGACTCCGGGGTTCACTCTTGTGTGGAAGACCGACCCCGTTGTTCTCTTTATGGGGAGCAACTATTCCTACAATTTTGAGCGGAAAATTCGAGATGGATTAGATATAGATCCCGGCGACACCATCGAAGCGTTTGCCGGCCTCAACGTTGCGTTGAACGAGAGAATCTCCATCAACATGGCCTTTATAAACTCGTTCACGCGCTCCTCCAGGAATAACGGATCCAAAGTCCGGGGAACGGACGCCACCGATTCGCGCATTTCCCTGGGGACGTCCATCGGGCTTTCGTCCAATTTGTCTCTTTTGATTTCTGCCGCGATAGGCCTGACCGAGGAGTCTCCCGACCTCCAGTTCACCTTCAGCCTTCCCTTCACTTTCAGTCTGTTTTAGGGGGCGGGGGCGGAAATCACTGTCTCTTTGATTTTTCCTCTTCAATCTTCTTAAGGGCCTGGAGCGCGAACCGGTTTTCGATAAACCCGCCGACCTTGGGAATGACTTTGAGCACTCCGCCTTCCTTGAGGCCCCATCCGTTGTATTCCGCATCGGCGATATCGGCTGGCGACCAGGAGTAGCGGTCATACCGCGTCATCCCGACCCAACTCGCGGCCAGTTTCTTGGAGACGGGAACGCCCTGCCTGTGAAAGAAAATCTGCAGGAGACGCGCGGCGTCTTGCGGATCCTGTTGGATGTAAAAAAGGGCCTTCACCCAGGCATTGACAAATTTCTGGACCGTTTCCGGTTCCTTCTCAATCATCGCCTTTGAGGTGATGAGGGGCGAGGTTCCGATAAATCCCAGGTTCTTGACGACTTCCTGATGGTCGAAGACGAGCCGTCCTCCTCCCCCCTGAATCAAAGGAGACGTGAAGTGCCTCGACTCGAAGACGGCATCCGCGAGCTTTTCCTTGAATGCTTTGGTCAGCTTCGCGGCGGGAAGGTATTTTACCTTGATGTCGGTCGGATGCAGTTTTGCTTTATTCGCCAGGCGGATCAGCACGGGCAACACCTCGGAGCCGTTGATCATGGCGATGGTCTTGCCCTTGAGATCGCCGATCGATTTTGTATTTGTGTCTTCCTTGCGAACCACCAGTTCCATCTTTCGGCCCCACCCGTTTGTTGTGACCGCGTTGATCGGCAATTTGAGTGCAACCATGATGAGGAACATCCGTTGCGGCACGGAGGCGAAGTCTGTCGTCCGGGACACGACGGAGCGCATGACCGCCGCGGGCGAAGAGACGGTCAGGCCGCTGACGACCAGTTGTTCCTGATCGAAAAATCCCCGTTCGAGGGCCACCAGGGCAGGAAGCGCGTCCCATCCGCTGCTGAACGTGAGGCGGGCGAGTTTCTTTTCCGCCACGGTCTGGCTTTTGGTGGGTTCTTTCGCCGCCGCGGCCCGGCTTTCGTGAGGGAACAAGCCCGCGGCGAGTATCAAACCAACAAGAAAAACCGTCTTCATCCATGCCATACCTGAATTCTCCCAAATTCTGCTTTTGCCTTACGTTCCGCTCCCCGGCCCGCTGGAAGGGGGCGGGAGAAAAAAGACTGTTTGATCGCGGTAGAAGAATGCCGAGGAAGGATGAACCAAAAAGAGGTGGAATCCAAATCAGAATTCATCATGCCTTGGCGAAGGGTCCGATGATGGTGCGATTCCGCTGGCCCTTCTCTTTAAAAATTAACATATCTAACTTGCGCTAAATCAGAGAGTTTCTCCAGCCAACCCGAAAAGAAGTTGGAAAATTTTACAATAGCTCCGGAAGCGGGTTGAGATCGAGGAGTTAAAGAAAATAAAAACAATCAGTTACGTATTTCCTGTCGTTGGTTCAAACATTGCATGATATTTTTGTGGGTTCCTGCGGCGAAACGCAAAAGTGTTTGGAAAATCATACGCCCGGACGTCCGGTTGTTTTCGTTGATGTGCGAGATCGAAATGCGGCGGCAAAAACACGGCGGGGTGGGGGCGGTTTTCCAAAGGATGTGCTAGAAAAGATATTCCTTTACATGAGATCGCGGGACCGGGAGGGGGGCATGGTCTTGCCGGGACGAATTCGTGGGCGGGAATTTTTGTTGGCGAAATGTCGATTTGATTTTCCCCTGGACCTGGAAATTGAACTGGAAATTCGGACGTGTAAGCCCTTAAGGGGAGAATCGAATGTCAATTAAGCTGGATTCGATGATAGCGGAGACCGGCACGAAGTTTAAAATATTCCCGATGCCTCGGAGTTTGAGAGCTTTCGAATATCCGGAGACGGTTCGTATTTCGGTGAACCCCCAGTTGATGGAACCGGGGCCGGCAGATTCTCGGATGTACGTTCTCGATCCGGTAGAAAAAATCCCCTATGGGCCCTCCACCCGAAGGCAGTCATACGGCGGTCGGGTGAATTCGCCTGTGCGGCCCGGCCCCGATGGGCATTTCGATCACCTCGCTCCCGATACCCGTGAGTTTTCGTGTGCGGCCATGTATGCGAACGCGCGCCGCATCCTGGATATCTGGGAAGATTACACGGGGAGAGAAATCGCTTGGCCCTTCACGCTGGAGTTCAGCCGGCTGGAATTAATCCCCCTGACGAACTGGGACAACGCGCAATCCGGTTGGGGATATTTGGAGTTCGGATACCCGAGGACGTCATGGGGCGGGATGGACCGGACCCGGCCGTATGGTGAGAATTTTTGCATGGTGGCGCGGGAGATTGCGTACTTTATCATCCTGTCCGAGGTGGGAATTCCCGGCATGTCCGGTAAGTCAAGTCAATACAATGGTTTTTTGCGATCTTCGATCGACATTGCGACCATCGTCTCACTGCTTCATTTCCAAAAAGTGTTGGACCATGTTCTGGACAGCTCAGCGGGAAATATTTTTTCGATCAATGAGTTGAATCGGCTGGGCGATTTGGCGCAGAGCCAATTGTTCCGGGCCGCTTTTAATTACGAACGAATGTCCACCGTCGGGGAAAGCTCGTATGAGATGTCGTTGCCCCTCACGGGCGCTGTGTTCGATATCATGGTGGAGGTGTACAAGCGGGAGCTCGTCAACGCGCAGTTGATCGATCAGAATCTGGCGGATCGGGCCGACGTTTCAAAGAGCTGGGTGTCCGACGAATATGCCGTCCAGACCGATTTTGATATCGCCTATATCAATGCCAAGCCGGAATTCAAGACGGCGTTCTGCATGGCGCGGGACTACCTGGGAAGCCTGCTGGCCCGTGCGTGGTCGGCCATGTATCCGAACGACCTGAGCTATCACGAGGTCGGGCGGCATCTGCTTTTTGCCGACAGCTTTGTTTCGGGCGGCCGATATCAGGATGTCATCAGGGCGTGTTTTGGCTGGCGCGAAATCAAGCCACCCTCCGATTCGATGGCGATGCAAACCCGCCGCCTGAAGGACAGCGGTTCACTCTAGATCGGCGTTTCATCCTCGGGTCATCCCCCTCGTTTATCGCGTGCGCAGAGCTTCTCGAACGTCATCGGCTTGCGCGAGCGTTTCCCGAATTTGTTGGCCTGAAATTTGGGAGGGGGGGCCGCCGCTTATGGATGGAAAGTGTTGGATGATAATCCTGGCGTAGATCTTGTGCCTGAAGTGTTTTACGCGGTGGTGTCGAGTTGTCTTCCCCTCATGAATACGGGGGCGGGGGGATTGATGCCCCTCGAGTGATAGGTGTCGGGATGATCCGGGGCAGGCGCGCGGGGAGCGGAATCCGGGGCGGAGGCCGCCCCGTGCTCTTCGGCGATGGGTTCGAGATCGAATATTTTCCTTGTTTGACGCATCACTCGAATTTCCCGTTTGAACATCAGTGGTTGAATATTCCTCGCATGAGCGGAGTGTCGCTCAGCTTTCAATCGAAACAGTGACGTAGAGATCTCCGGCCAGGCCGCCTTGCCTGCCTGGCTCGCCCTGGCCGGCGAGGCGAATCTGGTCGCCGTTTTTCAGGCCGGCCGGTACATCGACCCGGAGGATGACGGACTCCGGGGCTGCGCCCCGTGGGCCAGAGGCCTGCCGCCGGAACCGGAAGGAGACCTCCCCTCCCTTGGCGGCGTATTCCGGGTCGAGATAGAGCCGGAACCGGAGGTCGCCCCCTCGAAACGCATCCACCGATTTTTTGGGCGGCAGATTCTGATCAATCTTCGTGTCGATATTTTCTATCATCACCCGATATGCCTCGCTCAGAAGTTTGAAGCGATGCGCCATTTTCGGGTCGCCGTCAAAAAGGTCGGGGTGGCATCCGAAGGCCAACCGGCGGAACGCGCGGCGGACCGCCTGGCGATCCGAATCCGGCGGAAGTCCGAGCCGCTCGGAGGCCTTTTTCCGTTGGTCCGTGCGATCCAGCAGTTTCATGCGTATTTGCTCCACCGAACTTCAGGGTGATCGGGCGGGGGTGTGCCAGCCCGCCGGATGCTTTTCCTTGCCCCGCCTCCCGCATGGAAGAGGGGTGGTGCCAGTATGGAAAAGCAGAAAATGTGCCATTCGGGAAAGTCCTTTAAGTAATTGATAATAAAAGGATAATGTCGACATTATCTGGGTCTTCCGGTGATGTATGTAAACCGTATTTTTCAGTTTTGGAAATGAGTCTTACGGAGACAGGTGCCGGAAAAGGGCGTAGGGACAACCCAAAAGAGGAAGTGTTGCCAGTGACGACACTTTTACCAAGGGACATGCCGTCCGGTCTTGAATCCGAAATTTCCGGGTTCCCATCAGAGCGAAATATGGATTCCGTTCTCCCCCCATTTCCAGCCTCAGCTCCCTTTCACCATCGCCCGAATTTCGGCATTCGTTCATTCAGAGCGGGCGATTTGGAGAAGTGGGGGGAAGTTTCAGATGAACCAGTGAAAACATTCGAAGCAGAGCGATAGATTCGTTTACGGCCTGGGAGAGGAAATGTTCTTGAAAAGAAGAATTTCTTCTCATTTTGTAAAGGAAATTTTACGGTATGTCTTGGAACCCCGACCTTCTGTATTTCCTGACATCTCTTTGAGTTGTAATGGTTTGCAAACTCCGGCGAGTTATGGCCTGTGGTTTGCACTCGTTCGATTGACCACGCAGCGAGAAGTGGTTCCAGATTTATAGATACCCATGATAGGTGCCAAGGTTGGAGGTTTTTTCGTGAAGCCGCGCGACAACACACTCGAGTCGTTGAATAGTGATGACATGGAGTGGCTGAATACAATTGAAAGCCTGATTTCGCTACCGGAAGAAGAGGATTCGGTATTCTCTTCTTTGGCAAACGCTATTGGTCGTCTTGTCCATTCAGATCGCTTTGCCGTAATTCGCATCTCCCCTGAGGAGAAAACCGGGAGCATTCTTTACTCTTCCAACTCATTTGAAGGCGATTCAATTTCCCTGGCCGAGTGTGAGGATTACAGGGAACTTTCCCTGGATTCCGACACGATCTGCACGCAGTACACCCGAAATTCCCCTGTTTTACAGCAGATTGGGGGGGTGTTTGGGTTGGTGGAGCCGGAGTCGGCCGTGTTATGTTCGGCCTCCCAAGCCCAGGATGGCTCTATTTTTGTCCTCTCCTTTGTCCGCGAAAATGCCGAATTTTCTGAGTCCGAGATGCACACCCTCAATCGGGTCATCAAATTGTCCCGAATGGTTTTGACGCGGGCCAAGGCTTCAAGAATATCTCTTCCCGAGACCAGGCCCGAAAAATTGGCTGAAGAGCCGGATCTGGAGATGATCGGCTCATGCGATGCAATGAGGCGTACGTTTTCCGCCCTGAGAAGATTTGCAACGACTGACGCGCCGGTACTCATCACCGGAGAAAGCGGAACGGGAAAAGAGATCGCCGCTCAGACGATCCATGAGCGGGGCGCTCGGGCGGATAAGCCATTCGTCCCGATCAATTGCGGAGCGATTCCGGAAACCCTGCTCGAATCGGAGCTTTTTGGCCATGAGCGGGGTGCGTTCACGGGCGCGCACACCCAGAAGAAAGGCAAGTTTGAGACTGCCGACGGAGGAACGCTTTTCCTGGATGAAGTCGGGGAACTTCCTTTGACTCTCCAGGTGAAAATTCTCCGCTTCCTGGAGGATTTGCGTTTCGAGCGGGTAGGGGGAACCCGAATTTTGAGAGTGGACGTCCGGGTAATTGCCGCGACAAACAAAGACCTGAGCCTTGCGGTCTCGAGGGGGGAGTTCAGAGAGGATCTGTACTACCGCCTTGCCGTTCTCTCCATCAACCTCCCACCCCTCCGGGAGAGGGAGGATGATGTATTGATCATGGCCCGTGCCTTCCTGAACCGTTATGCCGAAGAGTCGGGAAGGGAAATTCGCGGATTTACCCCGGCGGCGATTACCGCCATTCGCAATCACACCTGGGGGGGCAACGTACGGGAGCTGATCAACCGGATCCGCCGGGCGGTCGTAATGGCGGATAAAGTCTGGATTGAGCCCCTCGACCTGGGCCTGGAAGGAACATATGTCGACACGTCCGCTTTGTCTCTCCCCGCGGCGAGAGAGCGCCTCGAGAAAGAGTTGATTCAGAAAGCCATCGCCCGGACGGAAGGAAACATCGCCAAGGCGGCCCGTGAGCTGGATATCAGCCGGCCTCACCTTTACCAGCTCATGAAGAAGCACGAGATCTCCAAGAAGTAGTCC